>NZ_JBFTNE010000050.1:0-57226 GCF_056397325.1 Cupriavidus sp. 05N39 | reverse complement strand
ACGTGGCAATCCGCATGGGGGAATCCGAAAGCTCGCAGTTGATCGCACGCACGCTGGCCTCGCTCACGCCATACCTCTATGCCTCGCCGGGCTACCTGGAGCGATCGGGCGAGCCAGCCAATCCCGCCGACCTGGCACGGCATGAGTGCCTGGGCATCCTGAAGGCGGGATCATGGACATTGCACGATGGCGAGCGCGCCACCACGGTGTCGGTGGGTAGCCGCTTCACGCTCAACAGCGTTGGCATGATCCGCCGGCTGGCGACGCTCGACATGGGCATCATCCTGATGCCCGAGGAAATCGTTGCCGATGACCTGGCCAGCGGGAAGCTGCGGCGCATCATGCGGGCATGGCACGGCATGCCAATGCCGGTCTATGCCATCACCGAGACCCGCCTGCTTCCCGCGAAGACTCAGCGCTTCATTGAGTTCCTGCGGGAGAGATTGGGGCGATAGCTCGGCAGGGTCCAATAGTCGCCGAGCATCGGGATGATTCGGCCCTCAAGCGCAATGGGGATCAGTCCCGAAGAAAGACCGCTTAAACCATGGTCAAACCGCAAGACTTCTCGCGTTCGATCCACCCAAGGCGTGGTTCCTCAGCCATTTCCCTCCATGCAATGGCGAATGTCCGTAGCTCGGTGCCATAACCGCCGTTCAACCGCGCGCGCACAACGGCCGTGATGGGTCAACCGGCCATTGAGCGAGCCACACGACGCGCGGTGGAGCGACCGCCTTGCTCCCCAAACTGTCGAGATGTCAGCAAATGCTAGGCAAGCAACCGCAAGGCATCAGCGAGCGAGAGCACCGTTGTGCGCGAATCGAACGCCGTTGAAAAAAGATGATCGTGCACGACCTGATCCGGGTCGTAGCAGCAATCCTTGACCGTGAATAAACGGAAGTCCGCATCGCTCGCGTACGCGACCGACGACAGCACCACACCGGTCGAAGCAATGCCCACCATGAGCAGGGTATTGATACCCTGCGCGGAAAGCCGTACCTGCAGGTCGGTACCAAAGAACACGCTGGCGCGATGCGCGACGATGAGTGGCTCGGTGGCCTGTTGGCCGAGTTCCGGCGAGATCTGGTCGTCGACGAAAAGACCCAGTTGCTTGATTCCCTGCCCATTCCTGTTCAACGGACTGACTTCCGGATAGCCTGGACGGAAGTGGATCTTGGCGAAATAGACGCTGACGCCCCTGGCCCGCGCAGCGTCACACAGCTTGCGCGTATTGGAGAGCAAAGTGGGTGCGACCGATGGAAATAACGCCAGGATGTCGGTCTGATAGTGCATGACCACCAGAGCGGCTTGCGCTGGAACAATTGCCGGAATCCGCATGGTCACACTATGTGCATCAGCGGCGCTTTCCATGCCCTGTCGATGGTCTGCTGAACCGACGGGTCCACGTTCAACGGGTGGCGGCATAAGGCTACGCGATCAAGAATGATGATCGACTCTACCACGACCAATCGGTTGACCGTTCAGGGTCGGGGACGGACAGCCAGCAGGGATCTCACAATGCCTGCGCCCGGCCAATAGGGGACCGTCAGCTCTCGGTCCAACTGGCCGCTTGAGCGTCCGTAACGACGCTTCAAGCGGACACAGGCTGGCAACGCTGATGCCGCTTCATCGACCTCAAAGGCAAGGACCGCACGGCGACCTGTAAGGCGGCGGCAGTGATGCCTGTGGCACGCGTTTCACCACCGTCAAGCTTTCTCGGCTCGTCCCGGCGAATTCTCGGATACGTTGAACCAACCTGGCGTTGCATCGATGACAGCCCATAGCTTTTGCGGGATGCCAACCCGCGAAACGTCGCTAGCGGAAACAGAAAGGCGGATGCTTTCATCGCGACCTTCACGCCCCTGCGCCATCCAGTCTGGGTTGATTACGAGGCCCTGACCTACGGCCGCAAGCGCGAGCCCCATCTTTATCCCGGCTTCGGCTTGCTCCGGTGTCCTGATGCCGCCCGCCGCAATTAAGGGGACCCGACCACTAATGTGATCCCGCAGAATGTTGACGATCGACTTGTCAGAATTGGCCATCGCGGGCCTTTGATCCAACGCACTGCCGAGCGAAGCATGGATATAAGTCGCTCCGGTATCGATCAGGCGCGTGACCAACTGGAGGGAATCACTGATGCCCAGTCCTCCGTCTACGCTTTCTTCTACTGATATCCGATAACCAAGCGCGAAGGGACGATCGGCATGATCTGCGATGGTTCGCTTCACAGCCTCTACAACTGCGAGTGGGAACCGCATACGGTTTTCGAGCGAACCGCCCCATCGATCAACGCGTCGATTCGAATGGGGGGAGAAGAAGTTCTGGATCAAAAAACCGTGTGCGCCATGAAGCTCAATGCCATCGAAGCCGGCAGCGATAGCGCGTCGCGTGGCGGCAGCGAACGCCTCAATAACGTCCAGGATTTCCTCTTCCTGAAGCTCCCGCGGCACGAGGGCTGAGGCAAACGGGCCTGCGTCACCTTCAACGTCGCTTGCTGCTACTACGTCGCTGACGAGCGTCGGCAACGTCTTCACGCCAGCGTGAAAAATCTGCAGGATCGCATGGGCACCGCCGCTTTTAGCGGCCTTTGCTGGTTTTTTCAGACTTGGAATGAAGCGATCCTCGTACGCGGCAAATTCTCCAGTGAAACCAACCCCATTCTCTTGCACATGCGTGCAGCCGGTGATGACCAAACCGACGTCCTTCACCCGAAGGCGGTAATAGGCGTCCTCCTCGTCGGAGACGGTGCCATCGTCGTTGCTAGCCCAGGTTGTCATTGGGGCCATCGCTACTCGATTGCGTACGGTCAGGCCAGGTGCCAGCACTATTGGCTCAAAAATCTTGCTGTATTTCACGTAACTTTACTTCGGGTTCTGGTGGCTCGGGGACACAATGGCGGAATGTTGACCACCACCGCGTTATGGAAATCAAACCGTATAGTCGATCTGACTCATGTGTTCTTTGCCCATACGGTCGCCGAAGACAGGGTATTTTGAAAGCTTGGTGTCGATTTCCTGAATGTCAGCGCCCGTAAGTTGGAGGCGCTGGGCACCGAGGTTTTCGAGCAGATGCGCCTCGGTACGCGTACCCGGAATAGGAACGATATTGGATCCTTTCGCAAGCAACCACGCCAGCGAAACCTGCGATGGTGTCGCCCCTTTGGTAGCTGCGTACTCCTTGAGCCATTGGATGATGGGCATATTCAACTTCAAGAATTCCTTCGAGAAGCGAGGGAACCCAGCGCGAAAGTCATTTTTTTCGCCGAACTTCGTGTTCGTATCGAAGGCGCCGGCCAGAAAGCCTTGGCCCAATGGTGACCACGGCACGAAGCCGATTCCGAGTTCTTCACACGTCGCCAGCACACCATTCAGTTCGACGTTGCGGGTCCACAGCGAGTATTCCGTCTGGACTGCGGCAACTGGTTGCACGGCATGCGCGCGACGGATGGTCTTCACACTCGCTTCGGAAAGCCCGAAATGCAGAATCTTTCCCTGGCTGATCAGGTCCTTGATCGCTCCGGCGACATCCTCGATCGGGACACTCGGATCGACGCGGTGCTGGTAATACAGATCGATGCGATCGGTTCGCAGGCGTTTCAGAGACTCCTCAACCACTTTGCGGATATGCTCCGGGCAGCTGTTCAGCGCAATCGTTCCGTCAATAGCAAAGCCAAATTTGGTGGCGATCTGCACCTTGTCACGGAACGGCGCAACCGCTTCGCCAACGAATTCCTCGCTCAGGTACGGTCCGTAGACCTCGGCGGTATCGAAGAATGTGACGCCATGCTCGAAAGCCGTTCGGATTGTCTTTAGAGCTTCGTTTTTCGGGACGGGGGCATTGTAGTTGCCAGCGAAAGTCATGCAGCCTGCGCCGATTTCCGAGACCTGCAGTCCTCCTAACGTGCGCTGTTTCATACCTTGTCCTTGTGTGGGTTGAGTGTCATGTTTGCGTTGGGAATATGCCCTGCCAATACCGAGGGTGAGTTCGGCGGCTGCGACCGCGCCCAGTGCAATCGCGTGCTTTACGAAGGTGCGCCGGCTGTCGCTTCGGAGACTGAGACGATGCGGTGGCTGCTGCGGTAGTCCAGCGTCTTCGTCACTAACAAGCATGGTCATGCCTCGTGGTTTTTGCGGATGTGCGTTCCGCCGGCTGCGTACTGTCAATCTATCACCGTGAAACTCATACGATTAGATGGCACAATCCTCTTGCTGTTATAGGAAGGGGTTATAAATATGAAGGTGAGCCTGGATGACCTTGCCGCGTTCCTCACGGTGGCTTCGAAAAAGAGCTTTACGCGAGCGGCGGCGCAACTGGGGATCTCGCAGCCTGCATTAAGCGCGAAGATGACGTCTCTCGAACAGAGATTGGGCGTCCAGCTTCTGACGCGCACGACTCGCAGCGTCTCCACGACCGAGGCAGGCGAACGGCTGCTCAGATCGATCACGCCTCACTTCGAAGGTATTGCCTCTGGCCTTGCCGATCTGAACGCGCTGCGGGACAAACCAGCCGGGAGCCTGCGGATAACATCTGTCGAGCACGCTTCGCAAAAAATCCTGGTGCCGACGTTGGCAAAGCTGCTGCCTGAATACCCCGATATCAGCGTGGAGGTCATCAACGATTACAGGCTGGTTGACATCGTGGCGGAGCGGTTTGATGCGGGTATTCGTCTTGGCGTGCAGGTAGCGCAAGACATGGTTGCCGTGCGCATTGGCCCAGACTTCGAACAGTGCGTGGTCGGCGCGCCAACGTATCTCCAACGGTATGGCACACCCACGACCCCGGACCACCTGATGGGGCATCGCTGCATTTCCCTGCGCCTGCCGAGTTCCGGCGGCGTCTGGTCGTGGCCGTTCGTAAAGAAAGGGAACGAGCTGAAAGTACGGCCGGGTAGCGAGTTGTCGTTCAACACGATCACGCTACAGCTGGACAGCGCCCTGGCCGGGCTCGGCCTCGCATACTTGCCGGAAGACGTCGTGAGCGACTATGTCGCGGCTGGGAAACTCGTGCGCGTATTGGCCGACTGGTCGATGCCGATGCCCGGTTACCACCTCTACTATCCGAGCCGTCGCCAGCCGAGTCCGGCATTTACTGTTCTCGTTGATGCTTTGAGATTTCGAGCAACAGCAGCCCCGGTGAGATAGACGGGAGAGCCTGTGCGTCGCGCAGGCGCTGAGGGTGCACCCCAATGGGAAAAGGTGTACACCGTCGAATGGTCAATACGGGTAAGGCAGTGGCGGCTTCGCTATATGAGTCGGCGCGTCTTCAGGACGCTTGGCTCACGAACAAATGAAACGGAGCGTCGGTGTTTTCCTACGGCGCAAGCGACCGTCCGTTATAGCTTGAAAGCCGACCTGGATGCGGCGTGTCGCCGATCGTCCCCTGTGGGTCGGGAAGGGACGACCGGGTAGCGGCCGGTCGAGGTCCCTTCCCGGCCAAGTATGGATGTTCCGCCGACACGCGTCGGCGGCCGCGGCAGAATCGAAAACGGCCCATCAAGGGTGCTTGCCGGAATTCGACGTCTCCGCAAGACTGACTTGCATAGGTTGCGTTTCGCAACTATATTGCTTGCGAAGCGCAACTTGTGAGAGCCCGTCATGGATCTTGTCGACATGCCAGCCAAGCCCCGGGAAACTACGATACTGGAGCTCCGGGACTTTTCCCGAAGACTGGTTCGTGAACTCGGTTTCATGCGAACGACGCTGGCCGAGAGTGATCTTGCTCCGTCGGCTGTCCACGCGATCATCGAGATCGGGGCGACGCCGGGCATCAATGCGAAGGATCTGGGCAATATCTTGCGCCTGGACAAGTCGAACACCAGCCGGCAGGTCGCGAGGCTGGAGGCGAGCGGACTTGTGGAGCGCCAGACTGCAAATGAAGATGCGCGTTCGTCCGAGCTGTATCTGACGGACGCAGGGCAGAAGCTCCGGAGAAAGATCGACCGATTCGCGACGGATCAGGTCTCCAACGCGCTTCGACGTATGGTTCCTGCCGACCAGCAAGCCTTGGTCCGCTCTCTCGCGCTGTACGCCGACGCACTTGCAAGGGACAACTCGGCCAAAGCCACTTCCGAAGATGCCTCGCCCACACGGATTCTGGAAGGCTACCAGCCTGGCTGCATTGGCGACGTCGCGAGCTTGCACGCCCGCTTCTACTCGGAGCACTGGGGCTTCGGCGCTTTTTTCGAGAAGAAGGTGGCAACGGAGCTTGCCGAGTTCGCCGGTGCGCTGCCGGCTAGCGGCAAGGCGCTATGGCTCTACGCAGAAAATGGCCGATTTCTCGCCTCGTTGGCAATCGACGGGGATGACAACGCGGGCGTAGCCCATTTGCGATGGTTCATTGTGGACGATTCGTTGCGTGGCTCCGGTATCGGACGGCAACTGATGTCTCGCGCGATGAGATTTGTTGACGAGCGCTTTAGCGAGACATACCTCTGGACGTTCAAAGGTCTGGATGCGGCGCGCCATCTATATGAGTCATTTGGCTTTCGGTTGACCGGCGAATCGGAGGGGGCGCAATGGGGAACGGAGGTCATCGAGCAACGGTTCAGTCGTCGCTCGGCCAGACCCTGACACTAATTCGAAAATGGACGACAGCGAGAGGCCAGCAAGCCATGCGCTTGCGGCAGGGACCAGGCCGCTCATGCCGAGCGGCCTGGTAGTCAGTCTTGCGCAGTGGCCCCGGGAAACCCCTTCCAAAACCGGTCAAAAAATAAACCGTGTATTGATAAACGTGTCGCTGGCGTCGCGGCGTTCGGCAAGTAAGGGCTTTCGCCGCTGCGGGGGGGCCGGCCTATTCGGGCTGGATGCCGGCGATGGCGATCAGGCGTTTCCAGATCTGCTGGTCTTCCATGATCGCCTTGCTGACCTCCGGCCCGGCGGCCGGATACGGCGCGCTGCCGCGGCTGGCGTAGTGCGCGACGGCTTCCGGCGAGTTCACGAACTCCAGCGTCAGGCGGGTGAGCCGGTCCACGATCGCGGGGGGCGTGCCGGCCGGCGCGAACAGGCCCGTCCAGTTGATCATGGTGAGTTCCGGCAGGCCGGATTCCGCGATGGTCGGCACGTCGCCAAGGACCGATACGCGGTTTGGACCGACAACCGCCAGCGCCCGCATCTTGCCGGAGCGGATATGCGGCGCCACGGCGGATGCATCGACGCCGGCGTAGTCGACCACGCCGGCCATGACATCGGTCAGCAGATTGCCTTGCGTCTTGTAGGGGACGTTGACGGTCCGGATCTTTGCTGCTTCCCCGAACGCAGCCATGATCGTCTGGTAGCCGGAACTGCTGGTGCCGTAGTTCAGGCTTCCCGGCCTGGCTTTGGCGGCCGCGGTCAGATCGGCGATGGTGCGCAAGGGCGAAGAACCCGGCACCACGATGGCGGCCGGCAACGCGGACATGCGCGCCACGGGGACGAAGTCCTTGCGCGGGTTGTAGGGCAACTGCTTGTACAGGAACGGATTGGCTGCCATCGCGCCGGAGCCCGCATAGAGCAAGGTGTAGCCGTCCGGCGCGGCTTTCGCCACGTAGTCGGTGCCGATGATCATGCCCGCGCCGGGCCGGTTCTCGATCACGACACTCTGGCCGAGCTTCTGTCCAAGGAACTTCGCCAGCAGGCGGGAGTAGTCGTCCAGGCCGGTGCCGGGGCTGGTGACCGAAACGATCTTGATCACCCGTTCGGGATAATCCCGGGTCTGAGCGCTCGCCGGCAAGCCAAGGCCGTACAGGGTGCCGATGACAGCCAGGCCGATGAGGCGGCGCCTGGCCGGTAAGGGAATCATTGTCATGCTTGTCTCCTGCATTCTTGTTTGTTTTGATGGCAGCATCGAGCCGGCCGTAGCCGGCGTGTCAGGCCGCGCTGGCCTGGGGCTTTGCAATCAGCGCGTCCACCGCGACGACGCCGTCCGCGCTGCAGATGAGCGGATTGACATCGAACTCCGCGATCACCGTGCGTTGGTCGGCGGCAAACTCCGAGAGCCGGACGATGGCGTTGGCGAGCCCATCGATATCGACCGGCGGGGCGCCGCGGAAGCCCTGCAACAACGGATAGCCGCGCAGCTGTTCGAGCAGGCGGTGTGCCTGCTGCGTGGAGCACGGCGCCATGGTGGTGACCGTGTCCTGCATCAGTTCCACCAGGACGCCGCCCATGCCGACCACAAGGAGCGGGCCGAGTTGCGGATCCACCTGCGCGCCGACCAGGATCTCCACGCCGGCCGGGACCTGCCTTTGCACCAGCACGCCTTTGATGGCGGCCTCGCCCGCCACCTTACGCGCGTTCGCCATGATCTCGCGGTATGCCGTCACCACGGCGTCGGCATCGCGCACACCGATGCGGATCACGCCTGCCTCGGACTTGTGCGGGATGTCCGCGCTTTCGACCTTGAGGACCACGGGATAGCCGCAGGCCGACGCCGCCTCGATCGCTGATGCCTCGCTTGTCGCCAGGTGTTCGCCAACCACCGGTACCCCATACAAGGCCAGCACGTTCTTCGATTGCCGCTCGGTCAGTACCCTGGCCGGCGTGGCCTCGATCATCCCGCGCGCATCGCGAATCACGGATTCGTGTGTCAGGCGGGGCGGCCGTTCCTCGTCGCGCTGCGCCAGCCATTGCTCGCGGGCGTGCCAGGCTGCCAGCGCGGCGAAGCAGTCCGACGCCGAGCGGAACAAAGCGAGCCTGGGAAGGTTCTCGGCCATCGCGGCATTTGGCCCTTCCAGCCATTCCGACAGCCACAGCCCGCAGGCCATCTTGTCGTGCCTCGCCGCCAGGTCATTGAACAGTTGCAGCCGCCTGACATTGGGCTCGCCCGTGACCGGCAAGGGCAACACCACCGCGCCATAGGCCGGGTCGCTGAACATGGCTTCGCCGCATTCGACAAAGGAGGTGAAGTTGTTGGCTGCCTCCGCGGTGACGTCGCACGGGTTGCGGGCCGCGCCGAAATCCGGGATGCAGCGCTCCACCACGGCACGTGTCTGTTCGGCGGGCTGGGGCAGGGCCACGTGATGGTGCTCGGCTTCGTCCGCCGCGATGATGCCTGCCCCGCCGGAGATGGACACGATCGCGGTGCCGGCGGCGCTGGGCCGTGGCGCCTTGGCAAAGAACGCGGTCGTGGGAATCAGTTGTTCGAGCGTTTCGACCTGCACCACGCCCGCGTGGCGGAACGCCGCGGCATAGGCGCTGTTGGAGCCTGCCATCGAGCCTGTGTGCGACAGTGCCGCCTCGGCCCCCAGTTTGCCGCGGGCCGTCTTGTAGACCACCAGCGTCTTGCCGGCGTCGGCGCAGGCTTGCGCCGCCTGGACGATGCGGTTTGCGTCGGACAGTCCCTCGAAGATGCAGGCAATCGCGGCGCAGTGCGGATCGCCGGCGAGAAAGGAGATCTGGTCCGCCACGTCGATGTCCCCCGCATTACCGCAGGAAAACACATGGCTGAAAGCCGTACCGTGGTTGACGGCCTCCTGCATGGCGAAGGCGAGCGCGCCGGACTGGCTCACCACGCCGATCGCATGCGCCGGCAGCGGTGTCGTGCGCGGCGCCAGGTCGGCAAAGGAGACGATGGCGTTGTCGACGTAGCTGGCGTAGCCAATGCAGTTCGGTCCGAGCAGCCGTACGCCGCTCTCGCGCGCCAGCCGGATCAGCCTGAGCTGCTCTTCGACGTGTTCGGACTTGCCCGTCTCGGCGTACCCGGAGGCGAACACCACCACGCCGCCGACGCCAAGCGCGCCGCACTGGCGCACGATCGGCTCGACCGTGTCGCGTGCCGTGGCGATCAGGACGCAGTCCGGGGTCTCGGGCAGGTCGGCCAGCGAGGGATAGCAGACTTGCTCCCCGATACGGTCGTACTTCGGATTGACGAACATCCTTTGCCCGCCGAAGCCGCGCAGGTTACCCATGGCGCGGCCGGCGAAGGCGCGTTCGTTGGGCGTCGCGCCGACGATCGCGATGCTGCGGGGATGAAATATGCGCCGCAGATCGGCATGGGTGTACAGCGTGCGTGAAGCCATCGATTTTTCCATGTTCAGAAGGACTCCGGAAGGCCATCGCGCCCGGCAAGGCGGCCGGCGCGGCAGCAGGTCGTTATTGCGCGCCAGCGCGCCGGTGTTCCGGCCACAGCACCTTGACCGCTTCGCCGTCGATGCGGTGGGTGTGGCAGCTGTCGACCAGCGACGGCCGTGGCATCGGGCTCTGCCCGTCGGCAGGCCGGCGGCCGCCGCGCTCGGTGCGCTGCATCGCAAAGAGGGTCTGCATGGCGGTAGTGGCGAGTACGCTGACCAGCTCCGTCAGGTGCGTGCACCCTTGCACGCCGCCCAGACGCGCCTTGACCTCGCGTTTGAAGCCCGGGCCGATCCGCATGCCGCGCAGTGCCGCGTAGGCCGTCTCGATCTCGGGACAAAACTTGGTCGGACCGCTCTCGATGCGCGCCGTCGCAGCCTGGATGACCAGATCGCGGTCCACCGTCAGCACGATGCGCATGTCATGGATAGGCGTGCCCGGCGGCACCGTCTTGAAAATAAGGTCGGTGCCATCCGGACTGATGTCCTGCAACTGTCCTTCGATATCGAACAGTCCATCGCTGCGCGCAAAGCCGGAGGTGGCGATGTGGCGGTAGTGCAGCGGTTTTCTCCAGGCCGGAGTCGATGTGGATTGACTCATGAGTGCTTCGCCCCATATTGGTTGGAATCCGTTGGCGTCCTCCCTTGCCATCCGCGGCCAGGGAGGACGCACGCTGACAGGCACTGGCGTGCCAGGCGGTTCAGGGCAGGCGGCGCATGATCGATTCCGCGACGCAAACCGGCTTGTCCAGGCCCTGGCACTCGACCGTCATCTCGACCTTCATCTGCGCGCCGCCACCGGCAAGCGGATCCCAGGCCAGCAGCTTGAAATGCGCGCGAACGAGGCTGCCGACCCGCACGGGGGCGGGAAAGCGGACCTTGTCGAGCCCATAGTTCACCCCGGTGCGGGCGTCCAGGATCTTGTAGGCGGTCGCGGTAAGGACCGGCAGCAGGCTCAGCGTCAGGAATCCGTGGGCGATGGGGCCGCCAAACGGGCCGCCCTTGGCGCGTTCCGGGTCCACGT
Organism: Cupriavidus sp. 05N39; assembly: GCF_056397325.1. Classification (NCBI taxonomy): domain Bacteria; kingdom Pseudomonadati; phylum Pseudomonadota; class Betaproteobacteria; order Burkholderiales; family Burkholderiaceae; genus Cupriavidus; species Cupriavidus sp. 05N39. The sequence goes on along the minus strand of NZ_JBFTNE010000050.1, from coordinate 46,163 downwards.
GGATCCACTGGTGATCGCCGGTCGCATCGGCAAACAGATTGATGCGCTCCTGCTCCACGGCAAACCAGTCGCTGATGCCGATGCATTCGCCGATGCGGCCTGCGAGATCCGTGATCTTTTCATAGGTCTTCATGTTTATTGTTCCTCCGGCGTCAGCGACGCCTGCAATGCCGCCGCACAGGCAGCTTCGTGCCGGTCGGCGCTGCCGAACAGGAAGTCGGCGACGACGGCACGTTTGTAGTAATGGCCCACGGCGTATTCCTCGGTCATGCCGATGCCGCCGTGCAACTGGATGGCCTGGCCGCACACGGCCTTGGCGGCACGCCCGATCAATGCCTTCGCCTGGGACAAGGCGCGCCGGCGCGCGGCATCGTCGTCGTTGGCGAGGGACGCGAGCAGGGCGTACAGCATCGAGCGGGAGACTTCCATCTCCGTCGCCATGTCCGCGATACGGTGCTGCAATGACTGGAAGGTGCCGATGGGCACGCCGAACTGCTTGCGGATCTTCAGGTAATCCGCGGTGAGTTCGATGGCCTTTTCCATGACGCCGACCAGCTCGGCGCACAACGCAGCGGTGGCGTGTTCCAGGCCATGCCGGAGCGCGGCCGCACCGTTGCCAGGCTCGCCGAGCACGGCGGCCGGGCCCACCTGGACGCCGTCGAAGACCAGTTCCGCCGCGTGGCTGCCATCGTGCAGCCGCATTCCGCGCACGACGAGGCCCGGGCTGTCCGCGTCCACGAGGAACAGGGTCGTCCCGGCATGTCCCGCCAGCGATGCCGACACGATAAAGGTGTCCGCCACGGTGCCGCCCAGCACCAGCGTCTTGGTACCATGCAGCGCATAGCCGTCGGCGCACAGCTCGGCGCGCAGCGCAACCGGCTCTGGAAAACCGCCCGATTGCGCTTCGCTGTACGCCAGGGCGAACCGGCGCCCGCCCTCCGCCACTAGCGGCATCAGCCGGGCCAGTTGCGCGGGGCGGGCGGCCGCCACCAGCGTCTGGGCAGCGAGCACGGCGCAGCCGATATAGGGCTCCACCACCAGCCCCCGGCCCAGCTCGTGGCAGATCAGCGTGGTATCGATGACCGTTCCGCCAAGGCCATCGTGGTCTTCCGGCAAGGCAGCCGCCAGCCAGCCATTGCCGGCAAAGGTGCGCCAGTGGGCCTCGCTGCAGCCGGTGCCGCCCTTGAGCAGCTCGGTGCGCTGTTCGAAGCTGTAACTCCTTTCGACGAAGCGGCGCACGCTGTCCTGCAGGAGTTGCTGCTCGGAATGCAAATTGAAGTTCATGATCGCTCGGTTCTTAGAGTTGGAACAGCGTCTTGGCGATAATGCCGCGCTGGACCTCGCTGGTGCCGCCGTAGATGGTCGAGGCCCGGCGGAAGAACATCTCATTGGCCAGTCCGCGCCCGGGCCACTGCGCCGGCATGCGCGCGCCGTCCGCTTCTTCCTGCGCGCTTGGGAAGGCCACCGCGCCATAGTCGCCGAGCGACTCCACCACGAAGGTGCTCATCCTCTGCTGCAGCTCGGTGCCGCGCACCTTGAGCATCGAGCCCATCGCGTGGGCGCCCGGGCTGTGATCCTGCTCCAGGGTGGCGACGCGCTGGACCATCATCGCAATGGCGCTCACTTCCGCCTCGAAGCGCGCCAGCTGCAAGGCGAACTCGTGCCGGCTCCCCAGCGTGCGCGTGCCGGCGCGCTGGCTGCCCGCGAGCTGCCTGAGCTGCGTCAGGTAGCGCCGCAGGGTCGGCAGATCCGCCGCCGACGCGTGTTCGTTGTTGAGCAGGAACTTGGTGATCTTCCAGCCTTCGCCTTCCTCTCCGATGCGATTCGCGACGGGCACGCGCACGTTGTCGAAGAAGGTTTCATTGAGGTGGTGGCGGTCGTCGATGCTGCGGATCGGCCGCACCGTGATGCCGGGTGTCTTCATGTCGGCCAGCAGGAAGGTGATGCCAGCCTGCTTTTTCACCTCGGTATTGGTCCGCACCAGCAGGAAGATCCAGTCGGCCCGGTGGGCATAGCTGGTCCAGATCTTCTGGCCGTTGATCACATAGTCATCGCCATCGCGCTCCGCGCGGGTGCGCAGCGACGCCAGGTCCGAGCCCGAGCCGGGCTCGGAGAATCCCTGGCACCAGGTGCGATCCGCATTGAAGATCGGCGGCAGGTGCTCGGCCTTCTGCGTCGGTGTGGCGAATTCGTTCAACACCGGCCCGATCAGTTTCTGCGCGGCGCCATCCTGCGACGGTGCGCCGGCGGCCATGCACTCCTCGTCGAAGGCCAGCCGCTGCAGCACCGACCATCCGGTGCCGCCGTGCTCCTTGGCCCAGTAGGGCGCGCCCCAGCCCTTCTGGTTCAAAATGCGCTGCCAGCGCACCAGGTCCGCGTTGGGCGAGCGTGTGCCGCTGCGTACGGGCGCCACCAGGTCGGCCGGCAAGTGATCGCGCAGGAAATCGCGCACCTCCTGCCGGAACGACGCGAGGCCCGGATCGGGTTGAAAATCCATTTCGGTTCCTTCTCATCTGAAATCCATCGCGAAGGCGCATGAACCAGCGCCTTCGCCCGCCGCGCGGCGCGCGGCTCTTCACACCACTCAGACGTGCAGGATGGTGGCGACCGCAGCCGCCCCATCCAGGCCTATCTGGCCGCCGCCGTTCTCGGCCAGGGCGAGCCTGGCATTGTCACGTTGGCGCGGACCGGCTTCGCCACGCAGTTGCTGCGTCAGTTCGACCAGTTGCGCGACGCCGGTGGCGCCGATCGGATGGCCCTTGCTCAGCAGGCCGCCGCTCGGGTTGACGGAGATCTTGCCGTTCAACCCGGTTGCGCCGCTGCGCAGCATGCCAAGGCCATCGCCGGGACGGCACAGCCCCAGGCTTTCGTAGTACATCAGCTCTGAGGGCGCGGAGGCGTCGTGCACTTCCGCCACATGGATGTCGAGCGGATCGACGCCGGCCTGCTCATACACTCCGTACGTCGCGCGCACCGCGCAATGCGCGAGGCTGGCGTCGGGCGTGCCCGAAACCAGTACCGAGCCGCCCACCCAGACCGGGCGCGCGGTGGTCATGCGCTTGAGGTAATCGGGCGAGCACAGCACGACGGCGCAGGCGCCGTCGCCGATCGACGAGCACATCTGCAGGGTCAGCGGGTCGCTGATCATGCGGCTTGCCAGGACCTCTTCGACCGTCGTTTCGGTCCTGAACTGGGCGTAGGGATTGAGCGAGGCGGCCTTGCGGCTCTTGACGACGATCTGCGCGATATCCGCAGCGGTGGCGCCGGTCTCGGCCATATACTTGCGCGTCTTCTCGGCGTAGATGTCCATGAAGATCGAGCCGCTGCCCGATCCGACATGGGCCGGCTTTTCTTCCTCGAGGTCGACCGCCTTGGCCAGCGCGCCGAAGGAAACGCGCTTGTCCTCGTGCGTCATCCGTTCCGCGCCCACCACCAGGGCCACCTGGGCCTGGCCGCTGCGCACCGCGTTCCACGCGAGATGGAAGGCCGTGCTGCCGGTTGCGCAGGCGTTCTCCACATTGAATACCGGCTTTCCCATCAGGCCGGTGAAGCGCAGCGCGGCCTGGCCGCGGATCATTTCCTGGCCGGTGATAAGGCCGGCCACGGCGTTGCCGAAATACACCTGGTCGACGTCCTGCGCCTGCAGGCCGGCGTCGTCAAGCGCGGCCTTGACCGCGCTTGTCGCCAGCATCCGTACCGTCTGGTCGGGGAACTTGCCGAAGCGGGTCATGCCGACGCCGACGATTGCACAAGTCTTTTTCAATTGGATTCTCCACTAAGTGAAACGAAGGTCGTCAGAAGATGTGCCGCATCCCGAGGGTGACGGCGAACTGGCTGTTCTTGCCGGCGCCGAGGTAGTAGCCGGTGCCCAGGCCGCCCACCGAGGTGTCGAAATTCAGGCCGGCGTTCTTCGAGTAGGCGGTGGCGAGATACAGGCTGGTGCGCTTGGTGAAGAAGTACTTCGTCGTGAACATCACCTGCCACGGGTTCTTGATGTCGCCGAGCATGGCCCCGTTCACCGGATTGGTGACCTGCCGCACGTCGTCGTAGTAATAGGCTAGCGTGGATTCAAGTTGCGGCGTGAAGGCGTAGGTGCCGCCGACCCAGTAGTAGTTGTCGCGCAGGGTCTCGACGCCCGCCGGATTCTGGCTGCGGCCCCAGCGGTAGCCCGCCACCAGGCGCACCGGGCCTGACGCATATTTGCCCGCCACCGCGGCGCGTTTCRCCTTGCCCGGGGGGCCGCCGGCCGTCGTGGCGGCGTCGACCTCATCGTAGGCGACGCCGACGCCGAACGCGCCGGCCGCGTAGCTTGCCGCCGCGCCATAGGCAGCACCCGAACGGAAATTCCCCGGCACTTCGCCTGCCGTTGCGGGCACGGTGGTATCGACGCCAAACGACCAGTGCGCGGCGACTTCAAGCGGACCGAAGTTGGCGCCGTACTTGACGACGTTGTCCTCCCGGTAGTACCGGCCCAGGTACGCCACCACCGGCTCGTACTGAGGCTGGTAGAAGCCGGCCTGGTAGTTGGCCAGTACGTCGAAGATGGAGGTGTACTGGCGGCCGAAGGTCAATTTGCCATACGGGCTGTCGAAGCCGACGTAGGCCTGCCGTCCGAACAGCCGGCCGCTGTTGGCCATCTTGCCGTCATCCGAACTGAAGCCGCTTTCCAGCACAAATACGCCCTTGAGCCCGTTGCCGAGATCCTCCACGCCGCGCAAGCCCCAGCGCGACCCGCCGATGCCGCCGGTCAGCATGGCGACGCGATGCGCCGCCGGGCCCGCCGGTATGGTCGCACCGGTGCTCGACTGGTTGTTGACGTACTCGATGTTGGTATCGATCAGGCCGTAGAGGGTCACGGACTGCGCGCTTGCCGTTCCGGCAAGCGCCGCGCCGGCTGCCAGCAGGGCAACCCGGGCGCACTGCATGTGTTTGGTCAGCTTCATGAATGTCTCCATTTCCATTTTTTTATTCACCGCGCCTGACGCTGGTTTGGGTCGGGCTCTGGATCACTGCATGCCGATGCCGGCTGCAACACGGTGCACCCGCATCGCGGCCGGCGCTCAATGGGGGTCAGACCGGATCCCACGGAAAAACGTCACGCGACAGTTCCAGCGGATAGAAGGAACCCTGCAGCATGGGAATGGCGCGCTCGATGCACGACTGCACGGTCCAGCCTTCGCTGGCATGCGCGGTGCGGATCGGGCGCGGTTGCGAGAACAGGTAGATTTCGTTGTTGCGCACGCCAAAGACCTGCCCGGTGATCTGCTTGCCCTGGTTGCTCAGCAGCGCCAGCGTGAACGGCGCGATCTTGCCGGCTTCCAGCGTCATGTTGATCTTCATGCGTTCCGCGGCCTCCGGCGTGTTGGTCGGGATGCTGCCGACCATGCGCGTGAAGGCGAACGGCGCGATGCAGTTCGAGCGGACATTGAACTTCTGCATATCCACGGCGATGGACTTGGACAGGCCGACGATGCCCAGCTTGGCGGCGGCGTAGTTGGCCTGGCCGAAGTTGCCGATCAGGCCCGATGTCGAGGTCATGTGCACGAAGGCGCCGCCTTCCTGCGCCTTGAAGTGCGGCGCCACCGCGCGCGACACGTTCCAGCTGCCCTTGAGGTGCACGCGTACCACCGCGTCGAATTCTTCCTCGCTCATCTTGTGGAAGATGACGTCGCGCAGGTTGCCGGCATTGTTGACCACGGCATCGACGCGCCCGTACAGGTCGAGTGCCTGCTGGGCAATCTTCTGCGCCGAGCTCCATTCCGCCACGCTGTCGGTGTTGGCGCTGGCCTCGCCGCCTGCTGCCTTGATCAGGTCGACGGTCTCCTGGGCCGGGCCGGCGCTGCCGCCGGAGCCGTCCATGTTGACGCCGAGATCGTTGACGATCACGCGGGCACCCTGGCGCGCCGCCTCCAGAGCGATGCCGCGACCGACGCCCGCACCGGCGCCGGTGACGATGATGACTTTCCCTTGAAGCAAACTCATGGTTGAAACTCCTCCAAAAACGAACAAGAAATGGACTGGCCGGCTTTAATGGTTCAGGCCCAGGATGCTCACCGCCGCAATGCCCTGGTAAGGCACGCCGCCCAGGTTGTGCGTCAGGCCCGTGGTGGGATTGGCGAGCTGGCGCTCGCCGGCCCGGTCTTGCAGCTGGTTGTAGATTTCGTAGGCCATGCGCAGGCCGGAGGCCGCGATCGGATGGCCGAAGCATTTCAGGCCGCCATCGACCTGGCACGGCACGCCGTTGCCATCGCGGTCGTAGAAGCCGTCGAGCACGTCGTGCACTGCGCGGCCCGGTTCGGAGATGAACAGGTCTTCCATCGTGACCAGCTCGGTGATCGAGAAGCAGTCGTGCACTTCAATCAGCGACAACTGCTTGCGCGGATCGGTGATGCCGGCTTCCGCGTAGGCGCGCTGGGTGGCCATGCGGGTATTGCGTACGTGGCTGCCATCCCAGGCGTTGGTGGTGGACTCGATGCCCGAGCTGATGCTGAGCTGGATCGCCTTGATGGTGACCATGTCCTTGCGGCCGAGCGCGCGGGCGATCTCCGGCGTGGTGACGATGGCTGCCGCCGCGCCGTCGCTGACGCCGCAGCAGTCGAACAGGCCGAGCGGGTCGGCGATCATCGGCGCGGCCAGGATCTGCTCCATCGACACCGGCTTGCGCAGGTGCGCCTTCGGGCTGAGCGCGCCGTTCTGGTGGCTTTTCCAGGAAACCCGTGCCAGCGCGCGCTTCAGGTCTTCCTTTGAAATGCCATGCTTTGTGCGATAGCCGTCGGCCAGCTGCGCGAAGCCCGCGGGCGCCGATCCCAGCGGCAGCCACAGGTCGTTCATGGTGCCCTTGTACGAGAACGGCAGGCCGCCATAGCCGGTGTCCTTCAGCTTCTCCGCGCCGATCGCCAGGGCGATATCGACGGCGCCGGAGGCAACAGCGTAGGCCGCGCCCCGCAGGGCCTCGGTGCCCGTGGCACACATGTTCTCGGTGCGGGTGAACGGAATGCCGTCGAGCCGCAGCGCCAGCGAAGCGGGAATGGCGGAGTTGCCGATGTTCACCGCGTCCAGGCAGGAGCCGAACCAAGCTGCCTCGATTTCCTTGCGCCCGATGCCGGCATCGAGCAGCGCTTCGTCGAAGGCCTCGGCCAGCAGCTCGTGGGTACCCACGTCCCAGCGCTCGCCGAAGCGCGAGCAGCCCATGCCGATGATGGCGACCTTGTCCTTGATACYGTTTGCCATGATGTTGATTCCCCTTATGCCGACACCGGCGTGGCTTTCCAGAAATAGCGCGGATAGTTGCGCGCCTTGTCGACGTCCTTGATGCGGAACGCCATCCGCAGCGGTGTGCCGACGTCCAGTCCCTGCGGCCCGACATCGACGATTTCCATCAGTACCCGCGCATCGTTGTCGAACTGCACAAAGCCGACGTAGAGGGGCGGCGAGGGGTGATAGGACAGCCAGTCCGCGGTACTGGTCAACACCTTGGCCGGCACGTCGTACAGGTGCGCGCGTGTGAATCCGGCCGCCGGCGCGTTGCAACCTGCCTTGACGCAATAGGCCAGCTGCGGGAACTGCAGCGTGCCGCAATGAGGGCACTTGCCGGCGACAAAGCTGGCGAGCTGGTGCGCGCAGCGGTACTGCTCGGTGAAGGCGGTCTTGACCGGCTTCTCGGCGCGCATGCCCCATTCCAGGTCGATGGCGCCGCCATACGACAGCATGCGCAGGTAGGCGTCGTGGATCTGGCCGTCGGCGATGGCGCAGGCCACGCCGCGGCGCGGCCTGAATCCGAGAATGGCTTCGGTCACGCGCAGCACCAGCACGTCGCAGCCCTGGCCGAAGCCGGCGACCACGATCACCTGGCCTGGCTGCGCGCGCTCCAGCACATCGGCCAGCATCAGGCAGGCGTGCGCCGCGCCGGCATAGCCACAATGCTCGTCCAGGTGTGCGCTGACGGCTTCAGGCGCGAAGCCGCAACGCTTGGCCACCATCGCGGCAGCACCCTTCAGGGCCGATGCCAGGATGAAATGGCTGACGCCCGCGGGCGCGACGTTGGCGTCGGCCAGTGCCTGGGCCACGGTGCCCGGCACGACCTTGCCGTAGCCCTCGTCGCGGATCCAGCGCTCCTCCCAGTAGTAGTCGTACTTCCCGTCGGCGGCGCGGAAGTGGTCCACGAACAGGTTGGTGCAGCTGGCGCTGCCAATCAGGCTGGCCAGGATGTCCTCGCTGCCCAGCGTGAACGCCGCGGCGCCGGCGCCATAGGTCAGCTCTTGCGTGCTGGCAGGCTTGCCGGCAGGGTTGTCGCTCGCGACGAACAGCGCCTTGCCGTCCGCGGCGCGCAGCTGCGCCAGCAAGCCGGACACCCCGGCGCGCTGCGACAGGCCGACGTCCTGCGTGCGGACATTGGCCGGCAGGTCGAGCGCGCCCGCCACGATGCTGGCGCTTTGCAGGTCGCCGAAGGCGGGCCGCGTGGTGGCCAGCGCGAGCGCGGAAAAGTCGTGGCGAGGGCGGTGGTCCAGCGCGTCGCGCGCGGCTTCCACCGCCATGGTCACGCTGTCCTCGTCCCAGTTGCAGAAAGCGCGGTGGCCTTTGGCCAGCGCGGCATTGCCGGGCGCCATCCAGCGGTGAGCCGCGGCGATGGCGGCGCGCTGCATGCGCAGGCGGGGCACATAACCGCCGTATCCGGTGATTCCGTAAGGTGTCGTCGTCTTGGTCATGATGTCGGTGCTGTGGTTGCGGCGCTTGGTGAGTCCCGTTGAGGGTCGCAATTCCTGTGGTCTGGCGTTAGCTGCAAGTAAGCTGGCAAATCAGCGGGCAAATGGCAGCAAGAGCGTGTCGCCCCGCACGACTGCCTGGTGCAGCGAAGCGAGGCTGGCCATGCCGCCTGGCGAGGCGGGCATGGCACGGTCCGCCATGCGCGCGAAGCCCCGATGGCTGAGGGTCGTGGCGCCGGGCTGGCCCGGGCCATCCGGCGCATGCAGCAGCACGGCCGGGTCCGGTCCGCTCGCCACCATGGGCACCGGCCCGATACCTGCGGCCAATGCATCCGCGAAATCGTGCACGACGGCAGGCCGAGCCTTGCCGGGCGCCTTGCCGTGCGCGCTGCCGGAAAGGCCGGACGGCGCCGGGCACGCGGCGACAATGCAGCCACGCAGTCCGCCCTCGCCGAGCAGGGTCGTCACGGCGGCCCGGGCTTCCTGCGCGGCGATGGCAACCCGCGCGCCGGTATCGCTGGCGCAGCGGGCCATGGCCACCGGCGTCATGGCCGGGTTCATCGCCACGACCACGGCATCGCAGCGCAATACGGCATACCAGGCGACCGCGAGCTGCGGGCCGTCCCGCATCGCCAGCAGCACGGGGTCGCCGCGCCGCACCGCAAGGTGCTGCTGCAGATAGCCGGCCAGGCACAGGGCGGCGCGGTGCAGGTCGCCATAGGTGATGCGTTGGCCCTGGTATGCAATCGCGCAGCTGTCGTGGTCGCGCTGCGCGCGGGCCTCGAGGTATCCGAAGAGGTGGCAGTCCCGCGCGCCGGACGCATCTTCGGCGCCGGCGGACGATGCCGCGGGGAAGCAGGAGAGGACGGACATGTCGTTCGCCAGAGTCATCGGGCCGGATCCCGTGATCACTCGGGCTGGATGCCGGCGAGGTTGATCAACCGCTTCCACATCTTCTGGTCCTCGACGACGCTCTTGCCAAGCTCGGGACCGGTGGCCGGGAAGGCCAGGCTGCCGCGCTCCGCATAGTGGGTCTTGGCTTCCGGCGAGCTGACGAATTCGAGGCTCAGGCGCGCCAGCTTGTCGATGATCGGCTGCGGCGTGCCGGCCGGCGCAAACAGGCCGGTCCAGCTCACCATCTGCACGCCCTGCACGCCGGCTTCGGCCAGGGTGGGCGTGTCGGGCAACAGGGCCATGCGGCTCGGGCTCATGACCGCCAGCGCGCGCAGCTTGCGGGCCTGGACTTGCGGCACCGCGGACGCGATATCGGTAAGGCCGTAGTCCATGGTGCCGCCCATGAGGTCGGTCATCATGTTGGCCATGCCCTTGTATGGGACGTTGACCGCCTTGATGCCGGCGGCCTCGTTGAAGGCGGCGACGGCGACCTGGGAGGGCGCGCTGGCCGTGCCGTAGTTCAACTTGCCGGGCTTGGCGCGCGCGCCGGCTATCAGTTCGGCCACGTTGTGATAGGGCGAGCTGGCGGGCACCACGATGGCCACCGGCAGCATCGACAAGCGCGCGATGGGCGCGAAATCCTTGCGGGCATCGTAGGGCAGGTGCTTGAACAGGTTCGGGTTGGCCGCCATGGTGCCGGAGGTGGCCAGCAACAGCGTGTAGCCATCCGGCGCTGCCTTGGCCACGAACTCGCCGGCCATGATCATGTTGGCGCCGGGGCGGTTGTCCACCACGAAGCTCTGCCCGAGCTTCTCTGCCAGGTACTTCGCCAGCAGGCGCGTATAGGCGTCAGCGCCGGTGCCTGCGCTGGAGACGGACACCACCCGCACCATCCGCTCGGGGTAGTGCTGCGCGGTGGYCGGGACAGCCAGTGCCAGCAGGGAGCAGAATGCCGCGATGCGTCGACGGGCGAGTGAGGTGAAGGGGGTCATGCGGGTCTCCTGTCATTCGTTGTTTTGTGGATAGGCGCTGCGGGCAGCGCCGGAACCGGTTCCCGTATCCAGCATGGCGGGGACGACTCTTTCGGCGGAGTCACCGTGTTCTCGTGTTGGCTGAATGATTGCCGTGCCAGGGGGGGAGGGCACTCCCCGGGCCGGGGGGGCGGCGCGTGCGGGGCGCCGTTCGGGTGGCGAGGGTGTTTCGTATGAAACGGCAAGGCGGCCAGGTTTGCACGACGCCGGCAGGCTTGCCGTGCGTCAGGGATGGTGTCGCGGATTCACAGCTGATGTGCTGCCGGCCGCGCGTGAGACGCGCGGATCCCGCAACCGCGGGCCGCCGGCCTGGCGCTTATGTGCGCTGCGCGGGTGGTTGTGTGCCGGCCAGGTCGCGCAGGCGCGCGGCGGCACCGCCACGCCCGGTCACGCCGAGCTTGGCGTAGATGTTCTTCAGATGCCACTTCACCGTCTCCGGCGACAGGTTCAGCACCAGCGCGATCTTCTTGTTCGGCATGGCTTGCGCAACCAGGCTCAGTATCTCGTGCTCGCGCTCGCTGAGTGCTTGCGAGGCTGAGGCCGGCATGCCCTTGCGGGGGCCAGCATCGTGGGGCGCGGCGGCGGCGGCCGATTGCAGGCGCTGCGCATAGAAGGTCAGCACGGGATCCAGCGCTTGCGTGTCGAGGAGCGCGCCCAGAACCCGGGGCAGGTCGCTGGAAACATCGAGCAGGGTGCGCACCAGGCCGAGCCGGTGGCCGATCCGCAGTGCCTGGCGCAAGTGCGGCAGCGCCGCCTGCGCGTTGCCGAGCTGCTGCCGGGCGATGCCCAATTGCAGCCACAATGTGGCGACCCGCACCTGCTGGCCACGTTGCTCGCAGGCGCGGATATAGGGCTCTATGCGGGCCACGGCGCCGGCGAAATCATGGACGTAGAGGCACATCTCGATGCGGGCGCGCTCCACGCCGTAGGTGACGCGCAGGGATTTTCCGGCGTGGCGGGCGCCAAGCGCCTCGAGACGTTGCAGCACGGCACCGGCCTGCACCATCTGGCCCTGGTCCAGGTGGTGCCGCAAGCGCAGCCCGAGCGCGCTCACCAGCAGCCTGTCCAGCCCGAAACGCACGGCATAGGTCTCGAGCCGGTCCAGGCAGGTACCCGCCTCCGCGCGGCGGCCCGTCAGCCATTGCGCCTCCGACAGCACCAGCAGCGCGCGCATCACGGTGTCGGGCAGCGAGACGCGCTCCAGCACGTCAATGCGCGGCTCCAGCAGCCGCAGCGCCCCCTCGAAATCGTTCAGCTCGTATAGCGTATCCGCAAGCAGCCCGGCGGCCATGCACGACAGGCCCGCATAGGGGGCGCCGCGCTCGTCGGCCTCGCGCAGCACCTCGCGCACGATCCGCTCGGCCGGGACGATGCTACCTTCCAGCGTCAGGCTCATGGCGCTGATGCAGCGGCCCAGCAGGCGGCTGCGCGGCGCGCCGGGGCGCTCGCCGGTGTCATCGAGCACCGCCCGCGCGCGATCGTACTGGCCACGGTAGACGTAAGCCCACGCCAGGATGTTGCTGCGGCCGGTCCAGGCAAAATCGCTGGCATCGCGAGGAATGTCGCGCACGGCCTCGAGCAGGGCGTACACCGTATCGGTATCGTCCTGCTGCAGCGCCAGGCCGCAGCGCAGCAGGGTGATGGCGTAGCGCTGGCCAGCGTCAAGCATGGCGTGCTGCGATTCCATCCGTGCCAGGCTTTCCCGCAAGGCGTCGAACTTCCGCGTGTACAACTGCAGGTAAGCCGAGGCGACAAGAATGCCGAAGCGCGCCTGCACCTGCTCGGCCGGCAGCCGGCGCAGCAGGCTGGCCAGCTGGCCGAGCTCGCCCCCGGACAGCAGCTCGTAGGCGCAGGTCTCCACCATGGCGGCGGCCGCGCCCGCGTCGCCCGCGAGCACGGCGTGGCGCACGGCATCGTCGATATGTCCGCGCTCGCCAAACCAGTGCCATGCGTCCACGTGGAGCGCGCGTCGCGCATCGTCGGACCACCCTGCCACGCGCGTCAGCAAGACCTCTCGCAGCAGCGGATGCAGGCGATACCAGGTTTCCCGGTCGTGGCTGCCGATCTGCGTGATGAACAGGTTATCGTTCTCCAGCCGCGCCAGCCGGCCCTCCATCTGTGCGGCGTATTGAGGCTGTCCCAGCACGCTGGCGCACAGTGGGGCGCAGATGCGGTTGCAAACGGCCATGCGCGTCAGCATGTCCAGGTCGTCGGGCGCCAGGCGCACCAGCACTTCCTGCTCGAAATAGCTGGCGAATGTTCGCGCGTCGCGCACCTGGACGAGCGGGTAGGTGCCGCCGCCCCGAGCCCGCAGGTCCACGGCAAACAGCTGCAGGCCCGCAACCCAGCCGTCGGTGAGCGCGTGCAGGGCGGCGGCGTCGCGCTTGCGGATGCCCCCCAGGCGTTCGCACAGGAATTGCTCCGATTCGTCGGCGGTAAAGCGAAGGTCGCGCATGTCGACCTCGGTGAGCTTGCCTTGCGAGCGCAAGCGCTCCAGCGAGAGCGGCAACGCGCTGCGGGAGCTGAGCGCCAGGTGCACATGCGCGGGCACATAGTCCAGCAGCCACTGCAGCGCCTGGTAGATACGCGCGTCGTCGATATGGTGCAGGTCGTCGAGCATCACCACGATTTCGCGTCGATACCGGGCAAGGCCCTGCACCAGGCTGATGACCCAATGCTCGATGGCGGCAGCGTCAGTGTCGCGCCCGATCAGCAAGGCGGTTTCCCGCACAATGGCGGGATCCACTTCGCCGATGCTGGCCAGCAGGCAATCGAAGAAGCGGCCCGGTTCGTTGTCCTCCACCGCCAGGGAAAGCCAGGTGACGTCGTAGTCCAGCGCCAGCAGCGACCTGCGCCAGGCCAGCAGGGTACTGGTCTTGCCACTGCCGGCCTGGCCCTGGACGACGACGCAGCGCTGGCGCCGCGCTTCCTGCAGACGCGCCATCAATGCCTCGCGCGGAATCAGGTTGCGGGCCACGCGGGGCGGCATCACCTTGGTGCTGGCAATGGCCTCCACGGCGCTGCCCGATGCTGGCATGTCCGTGGCTTCTGCTGTCGAATGGCTCCGTGAGGCGTGTTCCTGCTCCGCGGAATCTGCGAGATGTGTTGCGTCGTCACCGGAACTTAAGGCCTGCGCGAAAGCCGCGGCCGGCGTGAGCTCCTGCTCGGGCATCCAGATATACGGCCTGCCGTCGCCGCGCGGAAGGCGCGCGTCGATTGCCTCCAGCAATAGCGGCATGGAGGGCACTCCGGGCCGCCGCGGTTGCGCGGCGGTTGCGCGGAAAAAGCGCTGCAGCATCCGCAGCCATGATGCAGGGTTCGGCGCGAAGTGGGCTTCGATACGAGGGTGCCGTGCCAGCCACTTCAGCACGGCCGCGTGCTGATGCGTCGCGTAGTTGTCGGCGATCAGGTGAAGGCGCGCGCCGGCCGGCGTGCTGCGCTCGAGCTTGCGCAGGAAGGCAAGCCACTCGGTTTCGCGCTGCCGCGTCTGCATTGCCGTCTGGGTCCGCGCCGGGGGCTGCATGTCCTCCTGCATCCCCTTGAGCGCGGCCAGCAAGCGCGCGGCGCTGACAGGCCGGCCGCTGTGCGCGGCCTCTTCGGCCGGTGCTGGCATGGTCTCGCCGCCGGCATGGATCGCCAGGGCATGTTCGGACGGTGCCATATACAGGCCAACGATTTCCAGAGGCTCGCCGGCCAGGCCGAGGTCGGCGGCGACGCCGGGTTTCTGCGCGGCGGGCGGCGCCAGGCCGGCCGCCCGCCAGTGCCGCGAGATGCTTGCGGCACTCACCCCCAGCTGTTCGGCCAGCTTGCGGGTGCTCCAGGGGGCGGGTGAATCCGGCCGGCCCTGGGTGGTCAGCGCTACCAGCCGCGCGATGTCGACCTTTACCGGGGGCGCGCCGCGCGGAAGGCTGGCCTCGATGCCCGCGAGCCGCAGCTTCGCATAGCGCTCGCGCCAGCGCGAAACCTGCACGCGGCCCACGCCGAGCCGTTCGGCGATGTCCTTGTTCTGCATGCCCGCCGCGGCCAGCAGCACCATGTGTGCGCGCTGTGCAAGGCGGGTGGCGCCGCCGTCGGCATCCCGCAATTGTTCCAGTGCGGCGCGCTCGGCGTCGGTGAGAACAATGTCAGGGGCTACTCGCATTCACGCACTCCATCGGGCTTGCCGCGTTCCGAAAATCGAAGCGCAGTAGAACATAACTTCCGTTTTGCGTGCAACTCTCCGTAACCATGATAGCCGCGGAACCGGCGAGGCGGCCGGGTGCCTCCGTCCGGCCCACCCCGAACGAGTAGTGCCAGGGGCGGGGCGGACGATTAGATTGATCCTGCCGAAAGATCAACATCCACATCCACATCCACATCGACATCGACATCGACATCGAGACGGATACCCGTACATATTCCTGGAGACACACATGAGTTTTTCGCAAGCAGTGGTCGGCTCGGTTGGCTGGCTGACCTTGACCCGTCCCGACAAGCTGAACAGCCTGACCCGCGAGATGGTCGAGGGTATGACGGCGCAGTTGCAGGCCTGGCGCGACGATCCCGCCGTGCGCGTCGCGGTGCTCACGGGTACCGGGCGCGCCTTCTGCGCCGGGGCCGACCTCAAGCAAGGCGCGGCGCCGCCCGCACCTGGCGAAAAGGACTCACTCGACATCATCGTGGCTTTTTTCGACACGCTGCGTGCATTTCCCAAGCCCGTGATCGCGGCAGTCAACGGCCTGGCGCTGGCCGGCGGGCTGGAAGTGGTGCTGGCCTGCGACATCGTCCTGGCTGCCGAAAGCGCTCGGCTGGGTGATGCGCACTCGAACTATGGCGTGTTTCCCGGCGGCGGCGGTGCGGCGATCCTGCCGCGCAAGGTGCCGGACAACGTGGCCCGCTACCTGCTGTTTACCGGTGACTCGCTGAGCGCGGCCGAGATGAAGGGCTATGGCCTGGTCAACGAAGTCCTTGCCGATGCCGAACTGTGCGATCGCGCGCAGGCGCTGGGCGACAAGCTGGCCCGGAAGAGCCCGCTGGTGCTTGCGCGAATGAAGCGCGTGGCGGCACAGGCCACCGACAAGACCACGGCGGATGCGCTGCGCCAGGAGGTGCTGGAGCTGCGCGATCACAAGCGCTCGTACGACATCCAGGAAGGCCTGCGCGCCTTTGCCGAGAAGCGCGAGCCTCAGTTCCGGGGCTATTGATCGCATCGCGCCAATCCCGAATGCATTGCCGGCTTCGCCGCCGCGCCAAACCTAAAGCCAAGAGTATCGACCATGACATATCAACTTCCCACCGAAGACCAGACCCTGGCGGTCGAGAGCTTCCGCAAGTTCCTGCAGGCCGAGATCAAGCCCGTCGTCAAGGAGTATCGCGACCGCTTCATCCCCAAGGAAACCATGCGCGAGCTGACCCAGAAGATCGCGCAGTTCGGCTTGCCCGGCTGCACGCTCCCCGTCGAGCATGGCGGCATGGGCTTGTCGTTCACCACGCATTGCATGCTGTTCGAGGAACTGGTTGCCTGTTCGTGCGATATCGCGCTGACCGTGATGATCAACAACGGCATCGCCCGGCGCCTGCTGTCGGCAAAACCGGAGATTCGCGACCGCTACCTGCCGGGCATCCTGGCAGGCAAGCTGTTCGGCTGCGCCGGTATCAGCGAGCCGGACGTCGGCTCCAACGTAGCCGAGATCAAGACCCGCGCGGTGCGCGACGGGGACCACTTCATCATCAACGGTGAGAAGACCTGGATCACAAACGGCTTTTACTCCGACTTCCTGATCTGCACCGTGCGCGGCGAGAACGGGCTCTCGCACATCGTGATCGACCGCGAGGCGCATGGCTACGAGGCGCGCAATATCCAGAAGATCGGGCTGAACTCGCAATCCACCGCGCAGATCTTCATCACCGATGCACGCGTGCCCGCCACCAACCTGATCGACGACGAAGGCGCGGGCCTGAAAAACACCATGAAGATGTTCGAGCACGCTCGCGGCCATGTCGGCATGCTGTCGGTCGGCATCATGCGAGCAGCGCTCGAAGAATCGATCGCCTATGCCAAGGAGCGCAAGCAGTTCGGCAAGATCATCGCCGGCCATCAGCTGATCGCGGCCAAGATCGCGGACATGGCGATGATGCTCGACGCCGCCCGCCTGATGTGCATGCGCGTGTTTGGCATGATGGATGCCGGCGTGCGTTGTGACCTGGAGGCTTCCATGGCCAAGGCATTCGCGACCGAAGCCGCGGTCCAGGTGTGTCGCGACGCCGTCCAGCTGCACGGCGGCAACGGCATCACCAAGGAGTTCAACGTAGAGCGCTATCTGCGCGAAGCCATCATCATCCCGATTCCCGATGGCACCACGGAGATCCAGCGCTTGTTCATCTCGCGCCGGCTGACGGGGATTTCGGCGTTCTGAGAGGGGGAGGCGAGGAAGGCCGGCGCTGGGGGGCGCCGCCTTTTTTCGTTGGGCGTTCATCCGACGGCTATGCCGTCCTCGGCGCAGAAGGCAACCAGCGCTTCGGTAACGCCGAACGTGGGGCTATCCGGATCATGGACCGGCACGGAGAGGCCCAGGTCGATGCCATGGCATCGCGCACGGAACTGGTCATCCCCCCGCAGCACGTGATCGATGAAAGGTGGCCCGGAGGTGGCCGCACCGCGCCACGTCTTGGAATCACTCGGGCTGCAGGCCCGAGACTGCGATCATGCGTTTCCAGATGGCCTGATCGGAAATGACCGTCTTGCCCAGTTCGGCGCTGGTTCCAGGGTTCGGCATGGTGCCATGGGCGGCGTGATGAGCCATGGCGATCGGCGAGGTAGCGAATGCCAGGATCAGCCGTTCCAGATTGCTGACAATCGGCGCTGGCGTGCCCGCCGGCGCGAACAGCCCGACCCAGCTGATCCTTGAAATGGCATCGGCCATCGCGGCGTCCTGCATGCCGGTTTCCGCCAGGGTCGGAACGCCTGGCGCTTGCGGCAGCCGCTTGGCGCTCAGCATGGCAAGCGCGCGCAGTTTGCCGGACTGCAGGTGCGGCAGGATGTAGGAAGCCTCGACGACGCTATAGTCCACGACGCCGCTGATCAGATCGGGCAAAAGGCCGGCGGCGGACTTATAGGGAACATTGACCGATTTGATTCCTGCCGCCTCATTGAAGGCCGACACCATGACCCGATAGCCCGTGCTGACGGTGGCGCAGTTGAGCGAGCCCGGCCTCGCACGCCCCGCGGCAACCAGGTCGGCGACGGTCTTGAAGGGCGAGGTACCGGGCACAAGCAACGCCAGCGAAAGCGAAGAGACGCGAGCCAGCGGCACGAAGTCCTTCACCGGGTCGTAGGGCAGGCGCTTGAACAGGAAGGGATTGGCGGACATCGCGCTGGACGCGGCAAGCAGCAGGGTGTAGCCGTCCGGGGCGGCCTTTGCCACGTAATCGGTAGCGATGATCATGTTGGCTCCGGGGCGGTTCTCGACCACCACGCTCTGCCCAAGCGCCTCGCCAAGGTATTTGGCCAGCTGGCGGCTGTAGTCGTCGAGTACCGTGCCTGGGCTCGTGATCGAGACGATCTTGATATACCGCTCTGGATACTTCTGCGCCTGCGCCCTTGCTGGCGACGCCAGGGTCAGTAGCGCGCCGCCGGCGGCGAAGCCCATGATGCGTCTTCGGGTCCGTGAAACCAGGGTGTCCATGCGTTCTCCTCGTGCGTTGTTGTCATGCGTGATGAAAGCTGTGCGCGTGTTGGGGCATCAGCGGGCCGACATCCGGATGGCGCCATCCAGCCGAATGGTCTCGCCATTGAGCATCGCGTTCTCGATGATGTGCATCGCGGTGGCGGCAAATTCCTCAGGCATGCCGAGCCGCGCGGGATGCGGCACCGACGCGGCGAGCGCGGAGCGTACATGCTCCGGCGCCTTGGCAAAGAGCGGTGTGTCGAACACGCCGGGGGCGATGGTGCAGACGCGGATCAGCCTGTGCGCGAGGTCGCGCGCCGCCACCAGCGTCATGCCGACCACGCCGGCTTTGGCCGAGGCATACGGCGCCTGGCCGATCTGGCCTTCGTACGCCGCGACCGATGCCGTGAGCACGCATACGCCGCGTTCGCCATCGACGGGCTCATTCAGGGCCATGCGCGCCGCTGCCAGCCTCAGCGCATTGAAGGTACCCACCAGGTTGGTGCGAACGATCGACTCGTACTTCTCCAGCGAGCCCGCACTGCCATCCCTTTCGACCACGCGCACCGGACCTCCCGCGCCTGCGCAATGGATCAGCACACGCAGGGCGCCGAGCGAGGCGGCCGTATCGCAGGCGTGCAACATCTGCGCGGCATCGCAAACGTCCGCCCTGACAAAGCGCGCCAATGGCCCCAGTTCGGCCGCCGCGGCAATGCCATGGGATTCGGACAGGTCGGCTATCACCACGGCAACGCCCCGGCTGACCAGCTCGCGGGCGCACGCGAGGCCAAGCCCCGACGCGCCTCCGGTAACGACAGCAGACAATGCCGCAATCTTCATTGCCTTTGCACCATGTCCTGTTGATCGGGTGACTGCCCGGCGGGCCGATGCTTGTGCACCTGTTGGGGGTGATTCTTCAACGCCTCGATCAGGACGCGGTCCTGCGGCTTCTCCGATGCGGTCTTCGGGATCTGTTCCAGCACCTGTACAAAGGACGGCACGAAATTCGTCTCGAGACGCGCGCGGCAACTGGCAAACAGGTCGTCCACGTTGAAGGCCTTGCCGCGAGCCGGTACCACGGCCGCGACGACATCCTTTTCGCCCGGTGCCCCGGAGGCGGCTTTGACACCATAGACATAGACGTCGTCGACCAGTCCGGATTCCGCGATGGCCTTTTCCACGAATGCCGTATTGATGAAATCTCCGTTGCGCCGGATGCCGTTCCCCTTGCGGTGATCAAAGAACAACCAGCCCTGCGCATCCTCATGCACCATGTCGCCCGTGTGCAACCAGCCATCCGCGCACTTGACCGCGGACGCCTCGGGGTGGTTCACGTAGTCGACCCGATAAGGCTGGCCGTCGGCGTGCCGAAGCAGCAGCTCGCCTGACGCGCCGGCCGGTACATCGTGTCCTTGCTCGTCGACGATGCGGTGGATGAAGTTGGGACTCGGTCTGCCGATGCTCCCGACCGGGCCAGCGTCCACCGGGTTGAAAGCCATGCCGCCCTCCGCCTGGCCGTAGAATTCCAGGATCCGTGCGCCGAAGCGTTGCTCGAACGGGCGCCACAGCGCTGCCGGCATGCCCGCCGAGATGACCAGGCGCACGCGGTGATTGCGATCGCCGGGCCTTGGCGGCTCCGCGTACAGCGCCGCCGGCATGCCACCCAATAACGTGAGGGTGGTGCAACCGTATTGCCGGGCAATGTCCCACAGGCGCGATTTGGTGAAGCGGCGGGAGAACACTGCGTGCAAGCCGCCGCACAGTGCCGCTCCCAGCGTCACGGTCTGGGCGTTGCCGTGGGTCAGCGACAGTCCGGAATAGAGCGTATCCGTGCCGGTGTAGCCGAACCGTTCCAGCACCGTCTTMGCTGACGTGCAGTAGCGGCGATGGGTCAGCACAATCCCCTTGGGATCGCCGGTGGTGCCGGAGGTGAAGAGGATCTCCATGGCGCTGTCTGGTTCTGTCCCGTCATGCGGCAACTCATCCTGGCAAGGCAGGCGCAGGGCGTCCATGCCGAGTGCCGACGCCGGCCACGCAGATGGCTCTGGCCCTTCGTCCGTAGCCAGTACGAACACGTGCCTGAGGTCAGGCAGCGCGCACGGGATCTCTGCAATCTGAGGCAGGGCATAGTCCGCCATGACCAGGGCACAGGCTGCCGAATCGCGGATCATGAAGCGAAGCTTTTCGCCACGGGTTCTTGGATCAATGGGGACGACTATCGTCCCCAGGATCGCCGAAGCGATCAACAGTTCGACGACCTCGGCATGGTTGGCCATCAGCGTGGCGATGATATCGCCCCGGCGGTAGCCCATCGAATGCAAACCATGGGCCATTGCCTGCCCGTTACGCCACAGATCGCCGTAAGTCCGGACCTGATCCGGGCGTACCGATGCGCCCTCGAAGGTCAACGCAACCCGATCGGGATCGTGCTTCGCGTGGTCGCGCACCACGCCCGCGATGGTGAGATGGGGGGGAACGTGCATGAGACGGGAGACCCTCAAAGAGTGAAATGCAAAGGCGACATTCTCTTTACGCCTTCCCAACGTCAAGCTACCCGCCGCGTGTGGCCTTTCCAGTACTTCTCCCGCACCTGCCTGCGCTGTACCTTGCCGACGACGCTGACCGGCAACTCGGCGACGAAGGTGATCGCCTTGGGTGCCTTGAACCTGCCAATGCTGCTCTTGACGTGCTCGATAAGCACCGCCTCGCTGACCTCGGCGCTTTGCTTGAGCACGACCTCGGCATGCACGGCCTCGCCCCATTGCTCATGCGGAATGCCCACCACGGCCGAGATGGCAACCGCAGGATGCGAATTCAGCGCGGCTTCGACTTCGATGGCGTAGACGTTGAAGCCGCCGGTAATGATCATGTCCTTCTTGCGGTCCACGATGAACAGGAAGCCGTCTTCATCGACATAGCCGAGGTCGCCGGATTTCCAGAAGCCGTCCTCGAATTCGGCCGCCGTTCCCTCCGGATTGTTGAAGTATCCCGGAATGATCCCGCGGCCCCGCAGCCAGATTTCGCCGGTCTGGCCCGGTGGGAGTTCCTTGCCCGCTTCGTCGGCCACCAGCAGTTCGGTGCCCGCTATCACGCGGCCCGCGGAGCCCAGCCGTTCGTCCGTGGCGGTGGCGTGGTCGGCCTTGGTCAGCGCGCTCACGCGCTGGATGCACTCGGTGGAGCCGTATACCTGCACGAAGATATTGCCGAAGCGCTGCTGCAGCTGCCGCAATTTGACCGGGCTCATCGGCGCCGCGCCATAGAAGAGGGTGCTCAGGCTGGACAGGTCGTAGGCCGACGCCTGCGCCATGTCCAGCAGGCGGTAGAGCAGGGTGGGCACCATCATGCCGATGGTGATCTTCTCGGTTTCGACATTGCGGCACCACTGGTCCAGGTCGGGCATGTTCTGCGTGACCGTGCAGCCGCCGCGGAACAGCGTGGGCAGCATGCCCATGCCCGAGCCGTGGCTGATCGGTGCCATATGCATGTAACGGGTGCCGGCGTCCAGCCAGTGCTCGTCCACCGCATAGAACGAATCGCGGTTGGAGAGCCAGTTGTCCATGGTGTACTGCGCGCACTTGCTCTTGCCGGTGGTGCCGCCGGTGAAGCGGTACACCAGGATGTCGCTGGTGGTGTCGCTTTCGATGCCGGGATCCGTATCCTCGACGCCTTCGAGCAGGTCGCCGAAGCAGGACAGGCCGTCGCGCGCGGTTGCGGGCGGGTCCATGCAGACTACCTGGATGCCGCGCTCGCGCAGCATGTCGAAGTAGCGGTCGAGCAGCGCGTTCTCAAGGAATACGACCTTGGGACGGATGAAATCGATCTGCCAGCGGTGCTCGTCGATGGAATCGCGGTAGTTGGTCCAGGCGACGGCGGCCTCGCCCTTGAGCGCGGTCCAGGCGTGCAGCAGCGACAGGTTGTCGTTTTCGAGGATGCACATGTAAATGTCGCCACGGCGCAGCGACAGCCGCTCGCGCATCATGTTGACGACACGATTGGTGTAGCGATGCAGCGCCGCGTGGGTGAAACGCCGGCTACGCTCGATGTTGACCAGCGCCTCGCGGTCGCGATGGAGCATCGCCAGTTGCCCGGTCAAGCGGGCGAAGTTCATCTTCATTCTTGTCTCCGTCATGCAAAGGTGGCGCATGCCTGGCGTAACATGCGCCGAATAGTCTGTTGGCAGTGCCCTGGCCCTTCTGGCGCCGCGCCCGTGCCGTCAGCGCGCGAGCCAGTCGGCGAGCACGGCATCGGTATGCTCGCCGCGATGGGGAATTGCCCCCGGCGCGCCGGCGGGTGTCCCGGAAAAACGCGGCGCCGGATTCGCCTCCAGCACGCCGCGCTCGCGCGTGTAGACGCCGCGCGCCTGCATATGCGGATGGTTCGCCGCTTCCTCCGGGCTGAGCACAGGCGCAAAGCAGACGTCGGTGCCTTCCAGCTGCGCGCACCAGGCATCGCGGTCGCGGCTGGCAAAGAGGATAGTCAGGCGCTCGCTGAGTTGGGGCCAGATGGCACGGTTGTACTGATCATCGTAGGTCGGATCGGCATCCAGGCCGAGCTTCTCGCGCAACTGCTGGTAGAACTGCGGTTCGACCGGGCCGATGGAGATATGGCGGCCGTCGGCGCAACGATAGGTCTTGTACCAGTGGGAACCGTCCAGCAGGCTCGTTCCGCGCGGGCCATCCATCCTGCCGGATGCCATCAGCCCGTGCAGCAGCGTCATCATGTGGGCGCTGCCATCGACAATGGCAGCGTCGACGACCTGGCCCTTGCCGGTCGTGCGCGCGCTCGTGATGCCCGCCAGCAAGCCCACGGCGAGATACATGGCGCCGCCGCCAACATCCCCGACCAGGCTTGGCGGCGCCACCGGCGCTTCGCCGGGCTGGCCCGCATACCAAAGCGCGCCGGACAGCGCGATGTAGTTGATATCGTGTCCGGCGGCACGGGCGAGCGGGCCATGCTGGCCCCAGCCTGTCATGCGTCCATACACCAGGCGCGGATTGCGCTGCAGGCAGAGTTCCGGACCCAGCCCGAGCCGCTCCATCACGCCGGGGCGCATGCCTTCGATCAAGGCGTCGCACTGTGCGGCCAGGTCCATCACGGTGGCCACGCCAGCCGGCGTCTTCAGATCGATGGCCACGGCGCGTTTGCCGCGCCGCGACAGCGCATGTTGGCTCAGGTCCGGCTCCTGCGCGCCGGCCGGCACGCGATCGACCACGACCACGTCCGCGCCCAGGTCGGCCAGCAGCATGCCGCAGAAGGGGCCGGGACCGATCCCCGCCATCTCCAGAACACGGATGCCGGCCAGCGGGCCCGCCCTGTTTGATTTCATCGTGTTGTCTCCGTACTTGTCTTGCAGGGCCCTGGAACAGGGATTGCGCCGCCTGTCAACCGGTCAGCGGAAGGACGGCTCGGGCATGGGGCCCGGCATGCGGGCCCGTGCCACGCCGAGCATGCGGCGATGCGCCGCCCAGAACAGGACGCGCAATGAGAAACCCCGAGCCCCCGTCATGGCCTGCTTGCATTCATCCGCATGCAGCTCCACCGCAATCCCGAGTTCCGCCGCCGCCGCGTAGCAGAGGATCTTCAGGCGCGGGTCGCTGGCGCGAATGCGGCTGTCGATCATCTGCCGCAGCGTCAGGTTGTAGGCATGGGGGTCGCCGCCACGCGCCGAACTGGCGGCGCACTGCTGCAGGTGCCGGCTGAACTGCCGGACTTCCTGCCGCAGGTCGATGAGCCCTTCCATGCGGGATGGGGATAGCTGTGGCATATCGTCAATCCGGCATCGGCGCCATGCCGCGGGCAACAGGGAGCATGGGGAGTGCCGTCATGGCAGCACGTTGCGCGGGTCGTCCTTCAGCACCAGTTGCCAGGCTTCCCGCGCCATGGGCGCGCTCTTTTCTTCCATCACGTGCGCAAGCAAGCCAGCCGAGCGGCCGACCAGCGACAGGCCGCGCGCGATCAGCGGATCGAGGCCCATGGCCGCGACCACGGCCGCGATCGCACCCACCGCATTGAGCGGCAGCGGCTTGTTCTGTTCCTTGGTCAGCACCTGGCCGATGGCGTCCATCAGGCGCCAGTGCACGCCGTAGTAGCCATTGGCGCGCGACAGTTCGCGCAGTGTCGGCACGCGCGGATCGCCATCGACGTGGATCGGGTGGCCGACGCCGTAGATCGGCTTGCGCAGTTCCTTGTGACGGCGGATCACGGTCCGCGCCGCCTCGAGGATCTGCTCATCGGTGGCGTCGCTGGTCAGCTCGCGGGCGCCCTCGATCAGCATCTCCGCGCCATTCTGCATGGTGCCGAGGAAGACGCTGCCGGCGCCCAGCAGGCCCGCGGCAACCGCGCCCTGGAGCGCCTCGGGCGCGCCAATGTAGGTCAGGCGCGCCGCCAGCGAGCTGGGCGTGATGCCGTGGTCGGCCGTGGTCACCAGCAGGGCGTTGACCATGACCTTTTCCTGCTGGCTGGGCAGGCGCGCCAGGGTGGTGTGGAAGATCATGTCGACGAAGTCGAACTTGCCGATGATCTCGGTGGCCAGGTTCAGGCCACGCACCATGATGGTGTCGGTGGTCGTGTAGCCGATTTCAGTCTTTACCATTGGGAAGGCTCCATTCCTTGATACGAGAGGACAGCGTCCAGCGCGGTCACTCCTTGTCCTTGCGGCCGGACCGCAAGCGGGTTGATTTCCAGCTCGTCGACCTGGCCGGCATGCCTGACGACGAAGTCGCTCAGCTTCACCAGCGTATCGACCAGCGCGTCGATGTCGCACGCGGGCTGGCCACGATGGCCCTTGAGCAGTTCGTGGCAGCGTGTCTCGGCGATCATCTGCCGGGCCGACTTCGGCGTTAGCGGCAGCAGCCGCCGGCTGACGTCCTTGAACAGTTCGATGCTCACGCCGCCCAGCCCGAAAGTGCAGACGTGGCCGAACACGGGATCGCGGTGAATGCCGACCACGGCTTCCACGAAGGGTGAGGGCAGCATGGGCTCCACCAGCACACCTTCGATCTCGCCGGGCGCGCACGCCTTGCAGCCGTTGGCATGTATCGCCTCAAACGCGGCCTTGGCGTTGCTTTCGGATGCGATGCCCAGGCATACGCCGCCGATATCGGTCTTGTGAGTAATCGCGGGGCTGACGATCTTCATCACCGCCTTGCCGTTCGCCACGTCGCGGAAGGCCTGCGCGGCTTCGTCGGCGGAGCGGGCAACCACGCCGTCGGGTACGGGGATCCCCGCCTTTTTGAGCAGAGACTTGGTCCTGGCTTCCGACAGGTTCGCGGTGGCTTCGGCCTCGCCCACGCTGCCCAGCGGCAGCCACTTGTGGTCGAACTCGGCGCGCCAGCGGCCATACGCGATGAAGCGCTTGATGGCCAGCACGGTGTTGCCGATGGCGCGCATGGGCATCAGACCGCCATCGATCATCTTGCGGTGGCCTTCGCCCGTGCGGTCGCTCATCCAGACCGGCACGATGGGCGTCGTCACTTCGCCCTGCACCTTGACCAGGCTTTCGCCGAGCAGGACGGTGGTCTGGCCGTACTCGACCGGAATCGGCACCATCACCAGGTCGGTATTCGGATCGCTCGCCGTCGCCTTCAGGGTGGCGTAGCTGACTTCCGAATTGACCAGCACTTCCGCCGTGACGTCGACAGGATTGTCGACGGCGGCATAGCCGGGCAGGGCCTTCTTCAGCGCGGCGACCGTCTCGGGCGCGAACTCGGCCAGCTTCAGGCCGGCGGTGCCGACCATGTCGGAGGCGAGCGCGGCGGTGCCGCCCGAGAAGCTATATACGGCAAGCTGTTCGCGGCCGGTGGGCGTCGCCCTGGACAGCAGCGAGGCGACATCGATCAGCTCGTCGATGTCATCGACCTCAATGATGCCCAGCTCGCGGAATACGGCGGTGTTGATCTCGGCGGAACCGGCAATGGCGGCCGTATGCGACTGGGCCGCCCTGGCGCCGTACTCCGACTTGCCGACCTTGATCGCCACGATCGGCTTGCCGCGGCGGGCCGCGTGCAGCGCGGCGGCCATGAAGCGCGGGCCGTTGCGCACGCCTTCCAGCGTGGTGACGATGACCTTGATATCCGGGGCGTCAGCCATGTAGTGGATGAAGTCGCTGACCTCCAGATCCACTTCATTGCCGCCGGAGCACCACAGCCCGATGCCGACGCCGCGATCCATCGACTGGATGAACGAGCGTCCGAGGCCGCCGCCCTGCGTGGCCACGCCGATCGGGCCGGGACGGCGGTCAATGCGCCAGGCCGGCGAGAACGTCAGGCCAAGGCGCGCGTTCATGTTGTTCAGTCCCGGGCAATTCGGACCGTAGATCCGCATGCCGGTGCTGTGCGCGATCGCGCGCATCTGCGCTTCCACGGCACGGCCGGCTTCGCCGGTTTCGCCGAAACCAGAGGTGAAGACGATGGCAAACTTGACGCCAATCTTGCCGCAGTCGCGCAGGGTGTCGAGCACCGTGTCCGCGCGCACGGCCAGGATGGCCAGGTCGGGCGCCGCCTTCAGGTCCAGCACGGAAGCCACGCAAGGCCGGCCATGGATCTCCGTGCGGCCCGGGTTGACCAGGAGCAGTTCACCAGTGAATTCCGAGTACTTGGTCAGGTTCTCCAGCGTGCGTCCGCCGATGCTGTCCGGCTTCTCCGAGGCGCCGACCAGCACAATCGATTGCGGCAGGACCAGCCTGGACAGGTCGGTGAAGCTCGGCGGCGAGGGATCGTTGCCTGCGCTCATTGTGCTTCCCCGGGGTGGCGGCGCTTGAACAGGCAGGTGGCGGCCATTTCGGCCACCACTTCGCCGCGTTGGTTGATGCCCTTGCGCAGGAAGCCGACGATGCCGCGGTCCGGGCGGCTGGTGGCCTTCTGCTCCACCACTTCGATGTCCACGCGGATGGTGTCGCCGATGAAGGTGGGCTTGGGGAACTTCAGCCGGTTCTCCAGCACGCTGAATAGCGAGCCTTCGAAGAATTGGTTGGGAATCGAGCGCGAAGTCAGGCCGGCCATGAACGACGCCACCAGCATGCCGTGGGCAATGCGCTGGCCGAAGATGGTGCCCTTGGCGTATTCGGCGTCGACGTGCACCTTGTTGAAGTCGCCGGTCAGCGCGGCGAAGGCAGCCACATCAGCCTCGGTGATGGTGCGCGACGAGGTCGAGTACGTCATGCCGGGAGTCAGGTCTTCCCAGTAAAGCGTGGTATTTGCGATCTGTTCGAGGATGGCGGGTTGGGTCATGTCTGGTGTCTCCGTATAGCGTGCCAGGGCTCAGGTCAGGGCGCTGATGCCCAGGATTTCGCGGCCGATGATGAGGGTCTGAATTTCCGTGGTGCCCTCGGGGATCATGCCGCCGCGGGTGTCACGGAAGATGCGCTCGATGGGGTATTCGGTGGCGTAGCCCATGCCGCCATGGACCTGCAGCGCGAGGTTCGCGACTTCGAAGGCGGCTTCCGTCGCATACAGCTTGGCGATCGAGCATTCCGTGCGCGAGTTGCCGTTCTGCATGGAACGCGCGGCGCGGTAGCCGAGCGCGCGCGCGGCCAGCGTCTTCATGGTCATGTCGACGATGTGCTTTTGCACCAGCTGGAACGAACCGATGGGGCGGCCGAACTGCTTGCGCTGCAGCGCATACTCGGTCGACAGGTCCAGCGCGGACTGCGCCGCGCCCACGGCGCCCATCGCCACGTTCAGTCGCCCGAAGTTAAGGCCGATGAGGATCTGCTTGAGGCCCTGGCCTTCGCGGCCGAGCAGGTTGGCGGCCGGCACTTCGGCATTGTCGAAGGAAAACGCGGCCGTGCCGGTACTGCGCGCGAACATCGTCTCGACCGGGCGGATTTCATACGGCGTTTCGTCCCGTTCGACCAGGAACAGCGACAGTTCGCCATTGCAGGTCTCGCTGAACGTGCGCGCCACGACGATGCCGAAGTCCGCGAACAGGCCGTTGGTGATCCACAGCTTGCTGCCGCTCAGCACGTAGCGGTCGCCGCGCTTGTCGGCCCGGGTCCTGATCTCGGCGACATTGGAGCCGACGTCCGGCTCCGAGATCGACACGAAGGTCTTGCGCTCGTTGCGCAGCAGCGGACGCATGAAGCGCGCCTTCTGGTCTTCCGTGCCGTAGGCGTTGATGATTCCGGAAACGATGTTCAGGCCGTTGAGCAGAATGCGCAGGGACAGCCAGCAATAGCCGGCTTCTTCCATCATCACGGCCCATGTCAGGTAGTCCAGGCCAAGGCCGCCGTCGGCTTCCGGCAGGTAGCCGCCGAGATAGCCGAAGTCCGCCAGGCCGCCGATCAGCTCGTGCGGGAAGCGCTTGTCGGCTTCGGCCTGCTGGATGCGCGGCGTGAAGTTCTCTTTCAGGTAGCGGCGGATGTTGTCGCGCAGCAGTTGCTGGCTGGCATCCAGTCCGTCGACGTCGAGCATCGGCTCAGCCATAGCGGCCTCCGGTCACGAAGAGGGTGGTGCCGGTGATGTAGCGGGCGTGCTCCGACGCCATGAAGGCCACCGCGCCGGCGATGTCGCTGGTCTGGCCGGGGAAGGTCACGGCGTTCTTCGCCATCACGTTCTCGAGGATGGTGTCGTAGTTCGGCAGGCTCTTGATGTATTCGGTCTCGATATAGCCCGGGGCGATCGCGTTGACCGTCACGCCTTTGCGCGCCTGCTCCAGCGACAGCGCGCGGGTGAAGCCGACCAGCCCCGCCTTGGCGGTGGAATAGTTGGCCTGGCCCGGGTTGCCGAACAAGGCGCGCGAGCTGATGTTGATGATGCGGCCCCAGCCCTTCGCATGCATGAACGGCAGCGCGGCGCGGCAGCAGTGGAACGCGCCCTTGAGGGTCACGCCCAGCACCAGGTCCCAGTCGGCCTCGTCCATCTTGAGGATGGTGCGGTCCTTCACCAGGCCGGCGTTGTTGACCAGTACGTCGATGCCGCCGAAGGCTTCGTTGCCCGCCGCCATCATCTTGCGTACCTGCTCTTCATTGCGCACATCGCACTGCACCGCGATGGCCTTGCCGCCAGCGGCCTCGATGCCGCGCGCGGTCGCGTCGGCCGCGTCGAGGTCAAGGTCGCTGATGACGACAGCCATGCCTTCCTGCGCCAGCATGCGCGCGGTCTCGGCGCCGATGCCTCGCGCCGAGCCGGTGATGACCGCGACACGGTCTTTCAGTCCTAGGTCCATCTCTTTGTCTCCATTCTCTATGGGTTGGGTTCAACTGTCGGCCAGCAGCGAATTCCGGACTTCGCGCAGTGCCGCCAGGTAGGTTTCACGATGCTTTGCGATGCGTTCCGCCGGGCCCGCCAGCGAAATCCCGACCGGCTGGTCGCCCAGCCATCCCGCGACCGCCAGCGCGGTTACGCCCTCGGTGCCTTCGTCGTGCGCCTCGTACCAGCCGAGTTCGCGCCCGTGCGCCAGTTGCGCCATCAGCGGATCGATGTCGACCACCGTATGCGGGGTGATGGCCCTGCGTTCGATGCCTTCCAGCCTTGCGCGCGCGGCCTCGGGCGGAATCAGCCCAAGCAAGGCCTTGCCCAGCGCGGAGGCGTGCAGGGCAACGCGCTCRCCCACGTCCAGGATGTAGCGCAGCGGCAGCCGGCTTGGCTGCGCTGCGGCGACCTTGACGGCGGCGGATTCGAGCACGCCGAAAAAGGCGCTTTCATTGGTTTTTTCCGTCAGCTGTTCGACCGCCTCCTGGGCCAGCGTGGTCAGCGGGTCGTTCTCCCGGATCTGGCGCGCGGTCTCGAACAGGCGGCCGGTGGGGTAGAAGCGGCGCGTGCGCGACGTCCGCATCAGGTAGCCAAGCGAATGCAAGGTGTGCAGCAGGTCGGAGGAGCTGCTCTCGGCGACCGCCAGCAGGCGCGCCATGTCGGAGTTGGAGAGCTCGCGTTTTTCGCGGGCAAACACCTCAAAAACGGCCATGGTTCGGCTGGCTGCCGGGATCGCGGTGGGCATGCTCGGGTTCCTGGAAGATTTATGTCTACGACATATGGGATAACTATACGGGATTTCGTAGCTCGGTCAAGAAATAAAACTGCTTGTAAATACGAAATGCAGAAGTACACTACGGCAATCCGTAGGAAATGGGCTATCCATTTGCGAGAAAAGAGGTGTTGTTAGCACATTTAGTGACGTAAATGCCACATATAGGAGGCTGACGAATGATTTGCCATTTCAAACTGAGCTCGCCACGTCCGGTGGGCCGCGCATGGGGCGTTGCCCTGGCCTTGTTCACAACAGGCTTGTGCTGGTCAGCTTCGCCGGCGTCGGCGCAGGCGGCTTACCCGTCAAGGCCGGTCACGCTGGTCGTGCCCGGGCCGCCGGGCGGCATCACCGACCAGCTGGGCCGGCTGGTGGCGGCCAGAATGACGAGCGATTTCGGTGTCAGGGTCATCGTGGACAACCGCCCGGGCGCTGGCGGCAATGTCGCAAGCGAGATCGTTGCGCGGGCAGAGCCCGACGGCTACACGATCCTGCTGGGTACGCAGGGCACCATGGCGACCAACCAGTACCTGTACAAGTCGCTGCGCTTCGACCCGGCCAAGGATTTCGTTGCGGTCCAGGGCTTGATGTCCGTGCCGAACATCCTGGTGGTCAACAGCCGCTTGCCATACCAGTCCGTCCAGGAACTGGTGACGTTTGCAAAAGCGCATCCCGGCAAGCTGACGGTGTCATCCGCGGGCAACGGCACGGGAACGCACCTGGCCGCCGAACTGTTCCAGGCGCAGGCCGGCGTAAAGTTCGTGCATATCCCGTACAAGGGCAGTGCGCCATCGATCAACGACCTGCTCGGCGGGCAGGTCGATATGACGTTCGACTACCCGGTGTCGACGCTTGCCCAGGTCCAGGCCGGCAAGCTTCGCGCACTCGCCGTGACCGGGTCAACGCGTTTGCCGTTCCTGCCGCAGGTACCTACCATCGCGGAGGCCGGCTATCCCGGTGCGCAGTCCACCTCCTGGATCGGGTTGTTCTTTCCCGCACGCACGTCGACCCCGGTTGTCATGAAATGGCAGACGCAGGTTGGGCGCTTGCTGGAAGACAGCGCGGCCGTGGAAGCGATCAGCAAGATGGGGGGAATGCCGCTGCCCCTGAGCGGCGAGCGGTTTGCCAGCTTTGTGCAGGCGGAGCGCATCAAATGGAAGGCAACAATCCAGCATTCCGGTGCGACCATCGATTAAGGGCGCAAGCGCCGGCTGGCTGCCGGTGCCTGGCTGGTTCGGGCCGGTTTGAACGCCGGCGCCACGAAGTGCCGAATGCCCATCGCACCGGGGTTCGGTCTATCTGTTTATCCGCTGCGCCAGTCCGCTGCTCCGGGAAGCGCCGCGGGAAGCGGAGTCCTTTATGGACGGACCCAGGCGCTACCGGATCGCGCCCACGCCGCGCATCGTTTCAATGTCTCCCTTCCCATAGCCGGCTGCCAACAGGATTTCGTCGGTATGCTCGCCCAGCATCGGCGCGCGCTGGCGCACGCCGCCCGGCGTACTGCTCAGCTTGATCGGCACGCCGGCAATCTTCACCGGCGCGGCCGAGCCCGGCTGTTCCACGTCGACCAGCATCTCGCGCACCCGGTAATGCGGGTCCTCGAAGATCTCCGCCGAGGTGTAGACCGGGCCGAACGGCACCTTGCCGCCCAGGCATTGCGCGATCTCCTCCTTGGTGCGCACGGCGGTGAACGTCTCGATGGCGTCGATGACGCGCTGGGCGTTTTGCACGCGCGCCGCGTTGGTGGCGAAGGCTTCGTCGCCGATCAGTTCGGGGCGGCCGATCGCCAGCGCCAGCTTTTCCCAGAAGGCGTCGTGCGCGCAGGCGATGGACACATAGCCGTCGCGCGAGCGGAACAGCCCGAAAGGGCAGAGCAGCGGGTGGYGGTTGCCTTCGGGCGCCGGCACCGCGCCGGTGTAGGAGGTCTGGTAGACGATCCGCTCGCACATGGCCAGCACGCAGTCCGTCATGGCCACATCGACGAACTGGCCTTCGCCGCTGGCGCGGGCGCGATGCACGGCGGCGAGGATGCCGATGCACAGCATCAGCGCGGGTACGGTGTCGCCCACGCCGGGGCCGATCTTGGTGGGCGTATCCCGGTCGGGGCCGGTGATGCCCATCATGCCGCCCATGGCCTGGGAGACCACATCGTAGGCTGGCCAGTGCGCGTAAGGGCTTTCGCCGCTGCGGGGGTCGCCGAAGCCGCGCACGGTGCCGTAGACGAGCCGGGGGTTGGTCTCGCGCAGCACCTCATAGGACAGGCCGAGCCGCTCCATCACGCCGGCGCGGAAGTTCTCCACCACGATGTCGGCGCCGTCTACCAGCCTGCGCACGATGTCGCGGCCGGCGGCGCTCTTCAGGTCGACGGCGATCGAGCGCTTGTTGCGGTTGACGCTCTGGAAGTAGCCGCCGAAATCACGCAGGGCATCGTCGTCCCGGAACGGGCCGGTGAGCCGCGTGCCGTCGCCGGCCATCGCTTCCACCTTGATCACCTCCGCGCCGTGGTCGGCGAGGATCTGCGTACAGAAGGGCCCGGCGAGCATCTGCGTCAGGTCGATGACGCGCAAGCCGGTGAGGGCGCCGGTCGCCTGTGCGGGTTTATCCATACTGGGTTTGGCCATGTTTTGCTCCACTGCGCTTATCACGCGGCAACCTTGCCCAACAGCGCATCGGAAATGATGCGCATCTGGATCTCGGACGTGCCTTCGAAGATTTTTGTCAGGCGGGCATCGCGCCAGTAGCGTTCCGCCGCGAAATGCGTGGTGTAACCGGCGCCGCCGTGGATCTGCAGGCCTTCGCTGGTGACGCGCTCGGACATCTCGCTGGCGAACAGCTTCACCATGGCGGCCTCGGTGTCGCAGCGCGTGCCCTCGTCGATCTTCTCGCAGACCGAGTAGAGCAGGGCGCGGGAGGCTTCGATCTGGGTKGCCATGTCGGCCAGCTTGAAGCGGATCGCCTGGAAGTGGCCGATGGGCGAGCCGAACTGCGCGCGGTCGCGGGCGTATTGCAGCGCGTCTTCCAGGCTGCCCTGCGCCAGCCCGACCGAGCGCGCGGCGGTGTGGGCGCGGGCGGTTTCCAGCCCGGCGGTGGTGAGGTAAAAGGCCTTGCCTTCCTCGCCGACCATCTTCGAGGCCGGCACGCGGCAGCCGTCGAATGCCAGTTCCCAGGTGGTCCAGCCGTGGTAGCCGATCTTGGGAATCACGCTGCCCTTGACGCCCTCGGGCAACTGCCCGCGCGGCTTCTCCACCATGAAGGCGGACAGGCCGCGGTGGCGGGCCTTGGGGTCGATGACGGGGTCGGTGCGGCAGGTGACGAGGATGAAGTCGGCCTCGTCGGCGAAGGTGCACCAGTACTTGCTGCCGGTGATGACCCACTCGTCGCCGTCGCGCACGGCGCGGCAGGAGATATTGGCCACGTCCGAGCCGGCATTGGGCTCCGACAGCGAGAAGGCGCCGAGGAACTCGCCGCGCGCCATGCGCGGCAGGTAGTCCGCCTTCTGCTCGGGCGGCAGGCCCTTGAGCGCGCCGATCAGTCCGTTGCCGCGCGCGATCAGGCTGCCCACGCTCATCCAGCCCCGCGAAAGCTGCTCCGCCACGAGGCAGTACTCGTAGGCGCCGAGACCCAGGCCGCCGTACTCCTCCGGGATCAGGATGCCGAAGTATCCCAACTCGGCCATTTCATCGATCAGGTCGCGCGGGATCTGGCCCTTCTCGGGATCCAGCTTGTTGGCGATCGGCAGCACACGCTCCATCGTGAATTGCTGTGCGGCTTCCTTGATCATGCGCCGCTCTTCGGTCAGTCGTTGCACCTTGCGCTCCTTTTGGTGTTTGGTTTGCTGTGATGTCGTCAGTTTGTACGTACATAATGTGCCATTGCCATGCCGGAGGTCAAGACAAATGACGACCATCCCTCCATTTAATGCTAGTTTTTATAGGTATTTAGCCGGATGTGCCTTGGTGCTCCAGGCTTGACAATGCTGAATTTGCGAATCACTATGTACGTACAAAACGAATGGCAAATGTCACAAGTGACGGTTTTGCCGCCTGGAGAGCGCGATGGGTAAGAACAGATCTGGCAACTACTTCGAGGACTTCCGGCTGGGGATGACGTTGCGTCACGCCACGCCGCGCACGCTGACGGAAGGAGACCGCAGCCTCTACATCGGGCTGACCGGCAGCCGCGGCGCGCTGTACACCGCGGACACCAGCGCCAGGCTGGCGGGACTGGAGCGGCGTCCGCTGGAAGACCTGCTGGTCTTCAACACGGCCTTCGGCAAGACCGTGCCGGACATTTCCCTGAATGCCGTGGCGAACCTCGGCTATTCGGACGTGCGCTTCCTGGCCCACGTCTACGCGGGCGACACGCTTGCCGTGGAAAGCGAGGTCATCGGCCTGAAGGAGAACTCGAACCGCAGGAGCGGCGTGGTCTATGTGCGCTCCACGGCGAAGAACCAGTCGGGGCGGGATGTGCTGACCTGGATCCGCTGGGTCATGGTGCACAAGCGCGATCCGGCCGCGTCATGCGGCGCCACCGTGATCCCGCCACTCCAGGCTGTGGTGGCGCCGTCGCGCCTTGCGCGGCACGGGTACACGGCGGGCGTGCAGGACATCTGCATGACGACCGGCGTATCCGACTTGTGGGAAGACTATGAATCCGGCGAGCGGATCGACCATGTTGCCGCAATGACGGTCAACGATAGCGATCACAGCATCGCCACGCGGCTGTACCAGAACACGGCAAAGGCCCATTTCGACGGCTTCGCCATGGCATCCACGCCCGGCGGGCAGCGGCTGGTCTACGGCGGCCACATCATTTCGATCTGCAAGGCGCTGTCTTATGACGGCCTGGAGAACGCACTGTCCATCCTCGCCGTCAACGGCGGCAGCCACGTCAATCCCACCTATGCCGGCGACACCATCTGCTGCGCGACGATGGTGCTGGACAAGCTGGATCTTGCCAGCGCCCACGTTGGCGGGCTGCGGCTGCGCACGATCGGTGCAAAGAACATCCGCGGCGCCGCGGAAATCCGGTTTCCCGGCATGGAGGGCGGCAGGGCGGAGCATCCGTCGAATGTGGTGCTCGATCTCGATTACACCATCGCCATCCCTCGAACCGCACAGTAAAAACACAGCAACTGGAGAACGTCATGACCACTGCCACCCATCCGAAACTTGCGCTCTTTGCCGGCGAAAAGGCATTCCCCGCGCTGTCGGCCTGCGAACACTTCGCCGGCAGCGAAAAGCTGATCGGCAAGGCCATGGACCTGCAGGTCGAATACGGCCCGGTGTTCGATATCACCTGCGACTGCGAAGACGGCGCCGCCGCCGGACAGGAGAAGGAGCACGCGGCCATGGTCGTGCGCATGATCAACTCCGGGCGGAACCGCTTTGACAAGGCGGGGGTCCGCATTCACGATCCCGCGCATCCCGCATGGCGGCAGGACGTGGACATCGTCATCGGGCAGGCCGCAAGCCGGGTGGCCTACATCACCATCCCCAAAGCGACGAACCACGAGCAGGTGAGGGAGGTGATTGACTATATCGGCCGCAAAACCCGCGAAGCCGGTGTGAACCGCGTGGTGCCGGTCCATGTCCTGATCGAAACGCACGGTGCGCTGCGGGACGTATTCCACATCGCAGCGTTGCCGCATATCGAAGTGCTCGACTTCGGCCTGATGGACTTTGTCAGCGGCCATCATGGCGCCATTCCCGCCGCGGCCATGCGCAGTCCGGGCCAGTTCGAGCATGCGCTGCTGGCCCGCGCCAAGGCCGACATGGTGGCCGCCGCGCTGGCCAACGGCATCGTGCCCGCGCACAACGTCTGCCTGAACCTGAAAGATGCCGAAGTCATCGCCAGCGATGCAAGCCGGGCGCGCACGCAATTCGGCTTCCTGCGCATGTGGAGCATCTATCCGGCGCAGATCCAGCCCATCGTCAACGCCATGCGGCCCGACTTCACGGAAGTGGCCGATGCGTGCGAGATCCTGATCGCCGCGCAGGATGCCGACTGGGGGCCGATCCAGTACAAGGGTGAACTGCACGATCGCGCTACCTACCGCTACTTCTGGAGTGTCCTGGAGAAGGCCAGGATCACAGGCATGCCGCTGTCGCCCCAAGCCGAGGCGCGCTTCTTCGGGGACGGCGCCGGCGCTTAGCGCAAGGGGCGATGGCGCAGGCGAATGTGCGTACAATGTGCGCACAGTTTGCGATGCAAACGCCTCACCAATACTGCAATCCGTTTATGAGCGCCAGACCCAAAGACACCCGGCCCGAGCCCACCGGCTCCCACACGCGCTACGCGGAACTGGCCAGCACGCTGGTCACCGATATCGTGGACGGCCGGCATGTGGTCGGCAGCCTGCTGCCCACCGAGCACGAACTGGCGCAACTGCACGGCGTGAGCCGCCACACGGTTCGCGCCGCACTCCAGCGGTTGCAGGACCTCGGCTATATCTCCCGCAAGAAGTCCGTGGGGACCATGGTCGAGAGCGTCAATCCCAAGGCGTCGTTCACGCAATCGTTCGGCACCGTGGAGGACCTGGTACGGGTCGCGGCCACGGAAGTCCGCGCCATCGAGGACGTGCGCACCGTCACGCTGGATCGTGCCGCCGCCAGGCACTTGCAGGCGCCGGTCAAGAGTGAATGGCTGGTGTTCTCCGGCACGCGCGTTGCCGCGAAGAAGGGCGGCACGCCGGTGGCATGGGCCGAGATCTACGTCGACACCGCGTTCTCCCGCATCAGCCAGGCGATCCGCGACAACCCCGACGTCCTCGTCAGCGCGCTGATCGAGCGGGAATGCGGCCAGTCCATTGCCGAGATCCGGCAGGTCGTGACCGGGATGCTGATCGGGGAACCGCTGGCCGGCAAGCTGGGCGTGCCCGCGAATTCCGCCGGTTTGCGCCTGATCCGGCATTACAAGGATGCCGGCGGGCGGATCCTGGAAATTACCGATACCGTCTATCCCGCGGATCGCGTTTCCGTGGCGTTTCAACTCAGGCGCACCCAAGGCTAGCGGCTGTCCCCGAAGCCATGCAAAGCGATCCGGCGGCCTGGAGGCGCGGGGAGCTAACAGACCACACTGCGGGAAGATTCGCGCACTATACTTTTCCTGCACCCGACGACGAAGCCGCTTCCAGGCAGGTTGCCGGGCGCAATGCGCTGGCAGCCGCCGTGCCGGCAAGAGCACTGCATCGCGCGTGGTGATGAGGTTACGCAATGAACCGCATTGTGACTCGGGTATTTGCCGCAGTTGTCATTGCCGGCTGCGCCGCGCCCCCACCGCCGCCGCCCTTGGCCGCACTCGACTACAAGAGCCGTGCCCTGAGCCGTACCGACGGCGGCTTGCGGGTGTCGGCCGCCGTTCTTTCGAATGAGGAAAGCGCGGACGTGTATCGGGTTCCGCTGGAGAGGCTGCAGATGCAGCCCGTCTGGATCGAGGTCACCAACAACGACGACCGGGGCTATTACCTGATGTCGTCGGGTCTTGACCCGGGGTTCTTTCCGGCATCCGAGGCAGCCGAGGCATTTTCCCAGGGCGGCTCGCCTGACGAAAAGGCCAGCGTCGACCAGCGCTTCCGCCAGCTCGCCTTCCGCAATCCGGTCCAGCCCGGACAGACCGTGTCGGGGTTCGTGCTGACAAACGCCAGCGAGGGGGCGAAGCTCGTCCAGCTGGACCTGGTGGCGAGCGGGCGCGCCAAGACATTCTCGATCCTCATGGTCGTGCCAGGCTTCCATGCCGACTACCATACCAGCGAAGTCTTCCGGCGCGAGATCTATCCGCCCGAGGAAATCGTGGACTACACGGATGACGAGGCCTTCCGCGCGGCACTCGAAGCCCTGCCGTGCTGTGTCACCAACAAGGATGGCTCGAAGAACGGCGACCCGCTCAACCTGGTGGTCGTGGGCGGCATCGACGATGCGTTTCCCGCGTTCGTACGCCGCAGCTGGCGGCCGACCGAGCAGAAGTGGTCGGGTGCGATCACAAAGATGATCACCTCGGCGCTCAAGGGCGAGCCCTATGTCAACGCGCCGGTGAGCGATCTGTACCTGTTCGGACGCGCGCAGGACCTGGCATTGCAGAAGGCGCGCGACAACATTCACCAGCGCAACCATCTGCGTCTCTGGCTTAGTCCGATGCGCTATCACGGCAAATCGGTGTGGGTGGGCCAGATCAGCCGCGATATCGGCGTGCGTCTCACCATTCACTCGCCAACGCTGACGACGCACAAGGTCGATCCGGACGTGGATGAAGCGCGCACGGCGCTGGCGGAGGATATGGCCTATTCCCAGAGCCTCAACAAGATCGGGCAGGTGAAAGGCGTGGGCGCGGCGCCGCGAAGCGCCCCGCGCGAGAACCTGACCACGGATCCGTATTTCACGGACGGCTATCGCCAGGTGCTGGTATTCGACCGTAAGCCCACATCGCTCTCGGCGATCGAGTTTTTCCCGTGGAGCGGGATCTATCAGACCGATGGCGCGCGCCAGGGAGCGAAACAATGAGCGTGTTGCCGCTGTTGCATCCTGCGCTACGGTACGCGGCGGGCATGGCGATCCTCTCGCTTGCCGTGGCCGGCTGCGCGACATGGCAAGCGCCCGCCAGTGCCGACGACGCCCCGCTACGCGAGCGCGCGGTGAGCGAAACCAAGCAGGGCGTGCGCGTGAGCGCGGCAGTGCTGGGCACGGAAGACAGCAAGCGCATGTTCGGCGCCGACATCAACAAGGCCAACGTGCAGCCCGTCTGGTTCGAGGTGCATAACGGGACCTCGCATCCGTTATGGCTGTTGCGCTCGGGAACGGACCCCGACTACTTTTCGCCGCTCGAAGTCGCGTGGTCCCTGCATGGCACGTTCAGCGGGGCAACCAATGCGCGCATTGACGACTACTTCAATAAACTCGGGTTCAAGAATCCGATTCTGCCTGGGACGACACACGAGGGCATCCTGTTCACCAATCCCGACCGCATTACGAAACTCGTCAATGTCGATTTGTTCGGGACCAGGACGCTGATCCCGTTCAGCCTCTTCGTGCGCGTGCCCGACGATATCTCGGATGCGGGTTTTGCGCGGTATATCTTCCAGTATCCGGATTCCGCGGTCACGGACTACAGAGACCTTGCCTCGCTGAGAGCCGCACTCGAACGATTGCCGTGCTGCGCCACCGATGCGGGCGGGGCGGCGCAGGGCGATCCATTGAATGTACTGATTGTCGGTGAACTCGGCGACATCGGCGCGGCGGGGGTGCGGCGTAATTACCGCCGCGATTTGCGCGAGGGTGATACCGAGCAGCGGGTCTTCGGCCGCGCGCCGGACGCCGTGCTGCGCAAGCAGGCGCAAGGCGGCGCGCCGGCGACCTGGATACGCGTGTGGCTCGCGCCGGTCCGCTTCCAGGGCCAGCCGGTTTACCTCGCTCAGGCAGGCCGGCCTGTCGGCGGACGTTTTGCGTCCGCCAAAACGGCAAAGATCGTCCTGCACGGGGATGTCGACGAGGCCAGGAACCTCCTGATCCAGGACATGATGTACTCGGGCGGTCTCGACAAGCTCGGATTCGTGAACGGTGTCGGCCCGGCGCCGCAGGCGCAACCACGGACAACGCTGGATGGCGCTCGCTACTTTACCGACGGGCTGCGCGCGGTGCTCTTCTTCGCGCCGCGGCCGCTGAGTCTTTCCGACGTGGAAATTCTCGACTGGGTACCTTACCTGGAGGGGCGCGGAGCCGCTTCACGCGAGGAGAGCGGCAATGCGCGCAAGTGATTCGGTCCCGGAGCCGCCGCAGGCCGTAGCCGGGCAGCCGGCTGGCGGCTTCCGCGCGCGGTTGACGGGCGGCGTCTTGCCGGGTGTCATCGGGGCTTGCCTCGTGCTCGGCGGATGCGCGTCGAAGCCGCTGATCCCTTACTCCGCCGATACGCCGCCTTTGGCACTGCTTCCCGCATCGCAGTCCGGCGTGCAGGACAAACGGGCGCGTTTCCGCGAGATCTACTGCGCGGTGCTGCAGGCGCGCGGACCGGAGCTTCCCGATTACCGGCACTGTGAAGACGCGCTGAACCGCATCGGCGCCGAGCCCGCCGGCGCTGGCAAGCCCGTCGATCTGGGAGAGTCCCGGCGGCACCTGATCGCAGTGGTGGTGCCGGGCATCGGCTATGAGTGCTTCGAGCCGTGGCTGAATGCGCCCGGTACTGTCCCGCAGCACCTGCGGGAATTTGGCTATGACGGCATGCTGCTCAAGGTCGATGCGCTGTCGAGCTCCGCGAATAATGCGCGCCAGATCCGCGACGCGATCATGGCCATGCCGCTGGCGGCGGGGGCGCCGCGCCTGGTGCTGGTCGGATACTCGAAGGGCGCGCCCGACATCCTCCAGGCAGTGGTGGAGTATCCGGAGATCCACAGCCGCGTGGCGGCGGTGGTCAGCGCAGCCGGCGCGGTCGGCGGCTCGGCGCTTGCCAATGACGCCGAGCAGTACCAGGCCGACATGCTGCGGCATTTCCCGGGCGCAACCTGCAAATCTGGAGATGGCGGCGCGGTGGAGAGCCTGCGGCCCGCGATACGCAAGGCATGGCTGGCGGGAAACCGGCTGCCCCGCGACCTGCGTTACTACTCGCTCGTCACGCTGCCGCGGCCGGACCGCATCTCGTCGATCCTGACTTCGAGCTATGACAAGCTCGCGCGTATCGACGGGCGCAACGACAGCCAGGTGATCTTCTACGACCAGATCGTGCCCGGCAGTACGCTGATGGGCTACGTCAATGCGGATCACTGGGCGCTGGCAGTGCCCATCGCCCGGACGCATACCACCATCGGCTCGATGTTCGTGACGCAGAACGCCTATCCGCGCGAGGCGCTGACGGAAGCGGTGTTGCGCTTTGTGGAGGAGGACCTGGCGGCGCCGGGACCGGCACCCGGCGGCATGTGACATATGGTGTACCGTCTCGCGAAGCCGGACACCGCCATCCCCGCGGACTCAGGCTGGCAGCGTGCTAATTGTCTCGGCAGGGGACGGCACCAG
Source organism: Cupriavidus sp. 05N39 (assembly GCF_056397325.1). NCBI lineage: Bacteria > Pseudomonadati > Pseudomonadota > Betaproteobacteria > Burkholderiales > Burkholderiaceae > Cupriavidus > Cupriavidus sp. 05N39. The sequence continues at coordinate 4,932 of NZ_JBFTNE010000050.1, read as the reverse complement.
GAAGCCATGCAGGGGTGCCAGCCATTCGATGTCTTGGTGGGGCAGTACGACCAGGGAGTCGATGTGGACGCCCCTATCGCCGCCGGTGAACAAGGTCCTTTCCTCTTCGAGCAGGTAGCACAGGTGGCCGGAGTCATGGCCGGTGATATGCCATGCCCGTAGCGTGCAGCCCTCGCCAATGGCCAGGCGCGTGCCGTGCCGCAGCTCGCCCCCGGCCAGTTGCGCACCGGTGGCCTCATTGAGCTTGCGCGCGGCGGGCGAGTGGCCCGCGTGTATCTGGGTGGACAGGATCCAGCGGATCGGCCCCGGCGCCGCAGCGAGCACCGCCTGGATATGCGCGTCGTCATCGGGGCCGGGGTCGATCACGGCCCATGCGTTGTCGTTGCCGCCTCCCACCAGATAGGTGTTGGTGCCGAGGCCGCCAGCCACGCTACCGCCATCGCGGGCGGTGATCCGCCGGATGCGCGCGCCGAGGCGCACCGCAACGCCGGGCTCGATGATGCAGCGCGCGTCGCCACGCCCCTCTGGATCGATATGGCCGAGTTCGGCGTAGCAGGGCTCGTCCGGCATGACCGCGCGCAGGCCGCTCTCGCCGCGCCCCAGGCGGGGCATGATGCGGGCAATACCGCTTAGCGCCGCGGCATGCTGGTAGCAATCCTGGGCACGCCCGAAGCGGGCAATGGCTGCCAGGGTGCGCCGCGTGGGCGGCTCCAGCTTGAGACCGCTGGCAGGGTCCAGAAGCTCCGTCGGACGCTTCCAGCAATGGCCGGAGGCCTCCTCGCCGTCGTGCGCGGCGGTCTGGCCGGTGGGCGCGATCGCCACGAAGAAACGGGTGTCGAAACGCTTGGGCAATCCCGGTGGCGTCAGCCAGTGGCTGAAATACGCCAGACGGTCGACGGCGAGCCGCAGGCCCAGCTGGGCGCAGGCGTGCGCCAGCCCGAGTCCATCGTGCCTGGCGGCGTCGCGCAGCAAGGCGCGCTGTGCCTCCTCCAGTTGGTCCAGCGCCAATGGCTGTCCCGCACTGTCGCGGGCGAACAGCAGTCCAGCTTCCTCGAAGCATTCCCGTACCGCCGCCAGATAGAAATCGAGCCCGCCCGCGTCGACGCCCAGGCGCTGGCTTGCCGCGTGGTCATCGAGACCATCGGCGTAGGCATGAAGCCGCCTGTCCTGCGCATCCAGCGTGCCGCCGGGATACACATAGGAGCCGCTACTGCGATCGCCGGCACGTTCGGCGCGGCGAACCATCAGTACTTCTATCCCTAGCGGGCCGTCGCGCAGCACCAGCAAGGTCGCGGCATTGCGCAGCGAGGGGGAAGGCGCAGCGGGTGGTGCGCTTTCGTGGGATTGACTCATGGCGGGGGAGATCCTCGATTCGGTGTTGCGTGGCAATGCCTCGGGGGCGTGGTATGGCAGGGCGGCCGCCAGGCCACGCCTGCCGCATAGTCAGGATAGGTCCTTGAGTTCGATCAGCAGGTCCTTGGCGGCAACGCGGTCGCCGGGGCGCACGTGCACCGCGGCGATTTCGCAGTCGCGTTCGGCGGCGATATGCGTCTCCATCTTCATCGCCTCCAGCGAGACCAGCGCGCTGCCGGCGGAGACCCGCTGCCCCGGCTGGACCGCTACCGTCACCACCGCGCCCGGCATGGGGGCGGCCACATGCAGCGGATTGGTGGGGTCGGCCGCCGGGCGGGCCTGGCGCGACGGCCCCGCCTGCGCCACGCCGCGCCGCTCGACGCGGGCGGTGCGGGACTGCCCGTTAAGCTCGAACTGGACCTTGACGATGTTCTCCTCCGTGTCCGGGTGCGCCCCCTGCAGCATGATCAGCAGCGTCTTGCCGGGCGCGATGTCGACCGCCACCTCCTGCTGCGGTTGCGGGCCGTAGAAGAACGCGGGAGTGGGCAGGACGGATGTGTCGCCATAGGCGCGCCTGTGCTGGAAGTACTCGCTGGTCTGCCTGGGATACATCAGGTAGGACGCCAGTTGCCGGTCGTCCAGCGCGTGTTCGCAGGCGGTTTCGCCTTGCGCGCGGGCTTGTTCCAGGTCGACCGGGGCGAGATGGTCGCCGGGACGGTAGGGTTCGGGGGGATCGCCCCTGAGCACCTTGCGCGACAAGCCGGCGGGGAAGCCGTCGGGCGGGAAGCCCAGCTCGCCCTTGAACAGCGAGACCACCGACTCGGGGAAGGCGATCTCCCTGGCGGGGTCGCATATCTGCGCGGCGCTCAGGTCGTTGGCGACCATCATCAGCGCCATATCGCCCACCACCTTGGAGGTCGGGGTGACCTTGACGATATCGCCGAAGAGGTGGTTGACCTCGGCGTAGGCGCCCGCGATCTCGCTCCAGCGATGTTCGAGCCCCAGCGAGCGGGCCTGTTCGCGCAGGTTGGTGTATTGCCCGCCGGGCATTTCGTGGCGGTAGACGTCGGCGGTGCCTGCGCGGATCTCGGACTCGAAGGGGGCGTAGTAGCGGCGCACGCCTTCCCAGTACATCGATGCTTCGTGCAGGCGATCCAGGCTAAGGCCGGGATCGCGCTCGCTGCCGGCCAGCGCGGCGGCCATGCTCGACAGGTTGGGCTGCGAGGTCAGGCCGCTCATGGCGTCGAGCGCGCCGTCCACGGCGTCGCAGCCGGCGCCGATCGCGGCCAGCACGGAAGCCGCGGAAATGCCGCTGGTGTCGTGGGTGTGGAAATGGACCGGCAGGCCGGTCTCGTCCTTGAGCGCCCTGACCAGTGCCGCGGCGGCCTGCGGGCGGCAGATCCCGGCCATGTCCTTGATGCCCAGCACATGCACGCCGGCGCGCTGCAGTTCGCGCGCGATGCCCACGTAGTACTTGAGGTCGTACTTGGGCCGTGCCGCGTCGAACAGGTCGCCGGTGTAGCAGATCGCGCCTTCGCACAGGGCGCCGCTCTCGCACACCGCGTCGATCGCCACGCGCATATTGCGCACCCAGTTGAGCGAGTCGAACACACGGAAGAGGTCAATGCCGGCGCCGGCTGCCTGCCGGACGAAGAAGCGCACCACGTTGTCCGCGTAGTTGGTGTAGCCCACCGCGTTCGAGCCGCGCAGCAGCATCTGGAACAGGATATTCGGCACCCGCTCGCGCAATTGCGCAAGGCGCTGCCAGGGGTCCTCCTTCAGGAAACGCAGCGCCACGTCGAAGGTGGCGCCACCCCAGCATTCCAGCGAGAACAACTGCGGCAGTTCGCGCGCATAGAAGGGCGCGATGGGGAGCATGTCGGCAGTGCGCATGCGGGTCGCGAACAGGGACTGGTGCGCGTCGCGCATGGTGGTGTCGGTCAGCAAGACCTGCTTCTGGTCCAGCATCCAGCGGGAGAATTTCTCCGGCCCCAACTCGCGCAGCCGGTCGCGCGTGCCGGGCGGCATCGCGCCGGCACTGTCCACCCTGGGGCGCTGGGGCCTGGGCAGCGGCAACTGGGGCGGCGTGCCCATGCGGTGACCTTGACCAGCAGGGAGTCATAGTAGGGTGTGATGACGGCGCCGCCATAGGCGGTGCCGGCGTCCAGCCTGATGCCGAAGCCCGCCGCGCTGCGGTAGGCGGTGAGTTGCCCGTAGTCTGGCAGGAAGCCGTTCTCTGGGTCTTCGGTGGTGATGCGGCATTGCAGGGCGTGGCCGTTGAGCGGGATCAAGTCCTGCGCCGGGACACCCGTGGCGCGCACCACGGTATGCCCGTGCTCGTCCAGTTCGTCTTCGATCCGGCCGATCCGGCCGCCTTCGGTAATGCGGATCTGCGCCTTGACGATGTCCACGCCGGTGATCACCTCGGTCACGGTGTGCTCGACCTGGATGCGCGGATTGACCTCGATGAAGTAGCTCTGCCCGGTGTCGGCATCCATCAGGAATTCGACGGTCCCGGCGTGGCTGTAGCCGACCGCGCGCATCAGCCGCAGCGCCGCCTCGCACAAGGCCTCGCGGCCCGCGTGGTCGAGATAGGGGGCGGGCGCGCGCTCGACTACCTTCTGGTTGCGCCGCTGCACCGTGCAGTCGCGCTCGTACAGGTGCACCAGGTTGCCGTGGGTATCGCCCAGGATTTGCACCTCGACGTGGCGCGCCCGGCGCAGCAGTTTCTCGACATAGACCTCGTCGTTGCCGAATGCGGCCAGCGCTTCGCGGCGGGCGGCGGCCAGCGCGGTGGCGAGATCGCCTTCGCTCTCCAGCACCCGCATGCCGCGTCCGCCTCCACCCCAGCTCGCCTTGAGCATCAACGGATAGCCCACTTCCGCCGCCAGCCGCTTGCATTCGTCCRGGTCATGGGGCAGCGGCGTGGTGGCGGGCATCACCGGCACGCCGGCGGCGATGGCCGCATTGCGGGCGGCGACCTTGTTGCCCAGCGTGCGCATCACGTCCGGGGACGGGCCGATCCAGCGGATGCCGGCATCGATCACGGCTTGCGCGAACTCGGGGTTTTCGGAGAGGAAGCCGTAGCCGGGGTGGATCGCGTCGACCCGGGTCTGCCGGGCGATGCGCAGGATGTCGTCGATGTCCAGGTAGGCGGCCAGTGGCTTCTTGCCCTCGCCAACCAGGTAGCTCTCGTCGGCCTTGAAGCGGTGCAGGGCGAGGCGGTCTTCCTTCGAGTAGATCGCCACGGTGCGGATGTTCATCTCGGCGGCGGCGCGCATTACGCGGATGGCGATTTCGGAGCGGTTGGCGATGAGGAGAGATGTGATGGGGGCGTGCTTCATGGCGGTGCCTTTGGGGGGAGCTTGTTTTTTTGTATTTGGTGGTGGGTTATTGGTGGATGACTGCAACTGCAACTGCAACTTCAAAGGCTTAAAGTCAAAGGCGGTTTCACCCCCCTGCGGGGGGCGACCTACTTTCTTGTCTTGCCAAGAAAGTAGGCAAAGAAGGCGCGCCGGATGGGGCGACACCCCCTCGGGATCCGGCGAAAAGAGCGGCCGGGACCCAAACTCGCATCGC
>NZ_JBFTNE010000049.1:0-56309 GCF_056397325.1 Cupriavidus sp. 05N39 | reverse complement strand
GCACTGGACCTTGGCGAAGATCACCTCGGCATCGCATGCGATTTCACGGACCGCGCGGCCTGCCAACTGGCCGCGCGCGCCGCCCTGGAAAAATACGGGCGCATCGATGGCCTGATCAATAACGCCGGCATTACGCAGCCCCTGCGGACGCTGGACATCCAGCCAGCCAACTTCGATGCCGTCGTCGATGTGAACCTGCGCGGCACGCTCTACATGTCGCAGGCAGTCATCCCTCAAATGAAGGCGCAGAGGCACGGCAGCATCGTTTGCATGTCGTCGGTTTCCGCCCAACGTGGCGGTGGCATTTTTGGCGGTCCGCACTACAGCGCGGCGAAAGCGGGCGTGCTTGGCCTCGCACGCGCCATGGCCCGGGAATTTGGCGGCGACCACATTCGCGTCAACTCCATTACGCCAGGCCTGATCCAGACGGACATCACCGGCGACAAGCTTACGCCGGAAATGCGGGCTGACATCATCAAAGGCATTCCGCTGGGGCGTCTCGGCGATGCCGCCGATGTGGCCAACGCCTGCCTCTTCCTGATCAGCGATCTGTCCGCCTACCTGACGGGCATCACACTCGACGTCAATGGCGGGATGCTGATTCACTGACCGTCCCTCGACTGCCGCCTTCACCTGGCGGAACAATCGGCGCACTCGGGCTAACCCGGGGCGCCTGGCAGGAGACAACATGAAGACCAAGTACGCTTCGCCCGTCGCGGGCGATGTGATGGCGCACACGGATGCCGCCACCTTTGAATCCAAGACCTACGCGAAAGTGGTACGGCGCCTGATACCGTTCCTGATGCTCTGCTACCTTGGCGCCTATCTGGACCGGGTCAATGTGGGATTTGCCAAGCTGCAGATGCTCAATGACCTGCGCTTCAGTGAAACGATCTATGGCCTTGGCGCCGGCATCTTCTTTCTTGGATATTTCCTCTTCGAAGTCCCGAGCAACATGATTCTGCACAAGGTGGGTGCGCGCAACTGGCTCGCGCGCATCATGCTGACGTGGGCCGTCATCTCGGCGAGCTTTGCGTTTGTCAGCACGCCCACCTCCTTCTACGTGTTGCGCTTCTTGCTAGGCGTCGCGGAGGCCGGATTTGCGCCCGGGGTCATTCTTTACATGACCTATTGGTTTCCGTCGGAAAGGCGGGCCAAGGCGCTATCGATGTTCTTCATGGCGATACCGCTGGCGGGCATCGTGGGCGGACCACTGTCCGGCTACATCATGCACGCATTCCACGGCGTGCTGGATCTGGCCGGCTGGAAGTGGCTGTTCATGCTGGAGGCRCTGCCATCGCTGGTTCTCGGCATCGCCATCCTGCTCTACCTGGACAACGGCATCCAGAATGCGAAGTGGCTCACCGAAGCGGAGAAAGCGCTGCTTGCGCGCAACGTCGCTGGCGACAATGCACAGAAGGTCTCGCACGTGTCGATCCGCGCATTCATCGCCGATCGCCGGCTCTGGCTGATGGCCTCCATCTACTTCTGCGTCGTGCTCGGACAGTACGGCTTGACGTTCTGGTTGCCGACCATCGTCAGGAAGGCCGGCGTCGCCGACCCCTTGTGGGTGGGCATCCTTACCGCTTTGCCGTACCTGTGCGCCATTATTGCGCTGCCATTGGTCGGCTTGAGCGCGGACCGGCGCCGCGAGCGGCGCCTGCACCTGGCGATCCCGATGCTGGTAGCGGCGGCTGGCTTTGCGACGCTTCCCCTGCTTGGCAGCGTCGGTGCTTCGATCGTCTGCCTGAGCATCGCGGCGGCGGGAATCCTGACGTCCTCGTCGCAGTTCTGGGCCTTGCCCACCGCTTTGCTGGGTGGCATGTCGGCAGCGGCCGGGATCGCCGCCGTCAACTGCTTCGCGAACCTTGCCGGCTTCTTTTCCCCGGCCATCGTAGGCTGGCTCAACGACCTGACCGGAAAATCGACCGCCGGCCTGATCTTTATCTCAGGCGTCATCGTGCTCGGCGCACTGCTTGTCTTCCTTGTCCCGGCGAAGACCGTCAACCGTTGAGCTTCTCCATCCCCTTGACCATCAGATCTACGCAGGAGACGAATATGAATTCATCCTCATCCGAAGCGCCCGTGGCACTGCCAGAGCGCGCCTATCGAATCCGCAGGAATGCCCTGTTGATGGGTGAAGTGCAAGGCCAGGGCTACATCGGGCAGGCACTCGACATCGCGGACGTCCTTGCCGTTGCGTACTTCGGTGCCATGCGGTACCGGCCGGAAGACCCGGAGTGGGAGGGGCGAGACCGCTTCCTCCTGTCCAACGGGCACTACGCGATCGCGCTGTATGCCGCCTTGTTCGAAGCAGGCATTCTCCCGGCAGAAGAGCTGGAGACGTATGGCAGCGACGATAGCCGCCTGCCGATGTCAGGCATGGCAAGTTACACGCCAGGCATGGAGATGTCTGGCGGGTCTCTGGGGCAGGGCCTGACGATAGCCGTTGGCCGTTGCCTTGGCCTCAAGCGCAAGGGCTCCGATGCTTTTGTCTATACGCTGTTCTCCGATGGCGAACTGGACGAAGGCGCGATCTGGGAAGGCATCATGTCGGCGAGCCACTGGAAACTGGACAACCTCATCGCAATGGTCGATGTCAACAACCAGCAGGCCGACGGGCCATCGACGCAAATCATGGCATTCGAGCCGCTGGTGGAGAAGCTGGAGGCCTTTGGCTGGTTTACGCAGCGCGTCGATGGCAACGATATCGAGGCGGTAGCGGCGGCATTCGATGCGGCGCGATCGCATCCGGGCGCGCAGCCTCGCATGATCGTTTGCGATACGCGCATGGGCTGCGGTGTTCCTTTCCTGGAGCAGCGCGAGAAGAATCACTTTATCCGCGTCGACGCCCACGAGTGGCAGCTCGCGCTGGAAGCACTGGAAGCCGGGAGACAAGCATGAGCAACGCAACCTTGAACAAGCCGCGTCTGAAGACGTCCGCAATGATCGCGTCGATTGCCGGAGAGGGCCAGGCGACCCGCCCTGCCCCGTTCGGACATGCACTGGTGGAACTGGCCCGCAACAAGCCCGACGTGATCGGCATGACGGCCGACCTCGGCAAATACACCGACCTGCATCTCTTTGCGAAGGCGTTCCCCGAACGCTACTACCAGATGGGCATGGCCGAGCAGTTGCTGATGGGCGCTGCCGCCGGCCTGGCGCACGAGGGGGCACAGCCCTTTGTCACCACGTACGCGGTCTTTGCCACGCGCCGCGCCTATGACTTCATGCACCAGGCCATCGCCGAAGACAACCTGGACGTGAAGATCGTCTGTGCGCTTCCCGGCCTCACGACAGGCTATGGACCAAGCCATCAGGCCGCCGAGGACCTGGCCTTGATGYGCGCGATGCCGAACATGACCGTCATCGATCCGTGCGACGCGCTGGACACCGAGCAAATGGTGCCCGCCATCGCGGCACATCGCGGTCCTGTCTATGCGCGGCTGCTGCGCGGCAACGTCCCCATGGTGCTCGATGAATATGACTATCGCTTTGAACTTGGCAAGGCAAAATTGCTGCGCGACGGCGCTGAGGTGCTCGTTATCTCGTCGGGCATCATGACAATGCGCGCGCTCGAAGTCGCCAAGGCGCTGGAAGCAGATCACGTGGGCGTTGGCGTGCTGCACGTGCCGACGATCAAACCCCTTGACACCGAAACCATCGTGCAAGAGGCAAAGCGCGCTGGCCGGCTCGTCGTCGTCGCCGAGAACCATACGGTAATCGGCGGTCTCGGCGAAGGGGTGGCGACTGCGCTGATGCGCGCTGGCGTTAGCGCGCCATTCCGGCAGATTGGCCTTCCGGACGCGTTCCTCGACGCTGGCGCACTGCCTACGTTGCACGATCGCTACGGCATCTCCGCCAACGTCATGGCGGCGACCATCAAGGGCTGGCTAGGCTGACAAGTGACGAAAGGCCGCAGGCAGGCAAGCGCGGCTCGGCGGCGGTGGGATAACCACCCACCGCTCCCTCCGAATCCACCGCACGATCTCCGCAAACGCCGACATATCCGGCGGTAAAGAGCGATGTGCTCGCCATGTACGTGGTGGCGACCGGCAGCGACGGCTACAAGACGCCGATCTCGCTGGGCGAGATCGAGCCCGGCTTCGGCAACCAGCCGGTCATGATCGCCTATGCGATGGATGGCGCGCCGCTCACCGCCAGCGGTTTTGCCCGGCTGGCAGTCCCGAACGACGGCAAGGCCGGGCGCTACGTCTCCAGGCTGATCAGCCTGGAAGTGTTCGCGGCGCCGGCGGCACGGTAGGCAGGGTCAGGCGCGAGTGGCCAGCAAGACGCTGGAGGCCTTGAAGATGGCGACGGCCGCGCCGCCTTGCACCAGCCCCAGGCTGCTTACGCTGTCATTGGTGATGATGGCCACGATCTCGCCCCCCTGCTTCAGGCCAATGACAACTTCGGCATTGACGGCGCCGGTCTTGACCCCCGAAACCGTGCCCACAAGCTGATTGCGGGCGGAGAGCAGCATGTCCGGTTCAGGCACGCCAACGATGACGGATGACGCCTTGATCAGCGCGATGGCTTCCTTGCCTACCGCGAGCCCGAGCCGCTTGGTGCTGTCGCTGGTGATGGTGGCGACGATCTTCGCGCCGCCGGCAACCTCGAGTTCGATCTCGTCGTTCACCGCGCCCTGGTGGACTGCTGTCACCTTGCCGGTCAGCTTGTTTCTTGCGCTGGTTTTCATCTGTCCCTCACCTCGTCATGTCGGCGGCCACCGCCTGGCCGCAAGTGCGCCGTCCCGGAGCGCCGCTGGCGTCCGGGCCGTGGATCGCCAGATCATACCGCGTTCGCAAGCGGCGGCAATGCCTCCCGTCCTGATAACCAACCTTGCCCCATCGTGATGCCAAAAGCCTCGCTAGACCTCCAGTTGCTCCGCATCCTGCATACCCTGCTGACCGCGTGCAGCGTCTCCCGTACAGCGGTCCTGCTGGGCCAGTCCCGGCCGGCGATCCGTGTTGCACTGCGGCGGATGCGCGAGATGACCGGCGACCCGCTGCTGGTGCGCAGCGGCAGCCGCATGGTGCCCACCACGCAGGCGCTGGCCATGATCGAGCCGGTAGCATCCGCAGGATGTGCGCAACAGCATCCGCGCCATCTGCTCCGATCCGGCGACAGGACGCACGTTTGGCTTTGCGCTGATTGGCTCGGCAGTGAACGACAAGGCACCGCTATTGCAGGAGATGTCAGCGCCGCTGCCTTGAACGCGCGCGGAGGGCTGGCGGCCCGAACGCGGTCGGTCCCGCATAGGTAGCCAGTTCTCCCAACTCGGCTTCGATCAGCAGTATCCGGTTGTACTTGGCCACACGATCCGAGCGGCAGAGCGATCCGGTCTTGATTTGGGTGGCCGAAGTCCCTACCGCGATATCGGCAATCGTCGTGTCTTCCGTCTCGCCGGAGCGATGGGACACGACCGCGGTGTATCCCGCCGCGGTGGCCATCGATATGGCGGCCAGAGTCTCTGTCAGGGTACCGATCTGATTCGGCTTGATCAGGATGGAATTGGCGATTCCTTCTTCGATGCCTCTCTCCAGTATGGCCGTGTTGGTGACAAACAGATCATCGCCCACAAGCTGAATGCGTTCTCCGAGCGTCTCCGTCAGCAGCTTCCATCCTGTCCAGTCGTCCTCTGCCATTCCATCCTCGATGGTGACGATGGGGTAGTTCTTCGCCAGCGCGGCGAGATAGTCGCAGAAGCCGCCGGCGTCGAAGTGCTTGCCTTCGGAGGCCAGGCTATACACCCCGTTCTCGTAGAGTTCCGAGCTGGCGACGTCCAGACCCAGCGCGATATCGGGGCCGATCCGATAGCCGGCGAGCTCGATTGCACTGATGATCGCTTCCAGCGCAGCCTCATTGGAGGGAAGATCGGGAGCAAACCCGCCCTCGTCACCCACAGCGGTGGAGAGGCCCCGCTTTCGCAGCACGCTCTTGAGCGAGTGAAATACCTCGGCACCCCAACGGATCGCCTCGGCAAATGAAGCGGCGCCTGCCGGCAGAATCATGAACTCTTGTATGTCGACGTTGTTGTCGGCGTGAGCGCCGCCGTTGATCACATTCATCATCGGTACCGGCAGCACGAAGCGGTCGGCCGTCGAGAAGCGCCTGTACAAAGGCACCCGTTGGGATGCAGCCGCCGCCCTGGCGGCGGCGAGGGACACCGCCAGAAGCGCATTCGCGCCCATGCGGGACTTCGTCTCCGTACCGTCCGCTTGCAGGAGCAGGCCATCCACGGCCGCCTGGTCCGCAGCGTCGCAACCGACCAGCGTTGCGCTCAGGTCTTCGTTGACGTGTCTGACGGCCTTCCGGACCCCTTTGCCGCCGTAGCGGGCCGGGTCATTGTCCCGGAGTTCCAGTGCTTCCCGGCTGCCGGTGGAGGCGCCCGAGGGTGCGGCCGCATATCCACAGGCGCCATCGGCCAGCGTCACCTCCGCGGCTACGGTGGGATTGCCGCGGGAGTCCAATACCTCGAAGCCTCGGATGGATCGGATGACGGTCATGATGAATGCCTCAAATAGGGATGTCGTGGGTGCCGAGGGTCTTCAGGCGGCCGGCTGGCCAACCGTTGCAATGCGAAGCAGGTTGGTCGTGCCAGGCGTGCCGAATGGCATGCCCGCGGAGATCACGATGACTTGCCCCGAAGTGGCAAAGCCCTCGTTCTCGGCTGTGTCGCAGGCATAGTTCGTCATCTCGGTGACGCTCTCCACTTCATGGATGATGACCGCATGCACACCCCAGACGAGTGCCATGGCACGCGCAGCATGCAGGTTTGGGGTCATGCCGATAATGGGGGCATCGGGACGCTCGCGAGACATGCGCATGGCGGAATAGCCGGAGCTTGTGTACGCCACGGTGGTGGCTACGTGGAGAAGCCCGGCCACGCGGCGCATTGCACTGCCGATTGCGTTGGCGATGTCCGGCTCCGGTGGTGTCTGCGACGCCTCCATGACCTCCCTGTAGTACGGGTCTGCCTCCGTCTGCACAATGATGCTGTTCATCATCTGCACGGCTTCGACGGGGAATTTCCCCGAGGCCGATTCTGCGGAGAGCATGACGGCGTCGGCGCCATCGTAGATGGCGGTGGCAACGTCGGATGCTTCGGCGCGCGTCGGTACCGGCGAGCTCACCATGGATTCCAGCATCTGCGTGGCGACGATAACGGGCTTGCCCGCTTTGCGGCAAGCCTGCACGATGCGTTTCTGGATGGACGGCACCTGCTCGGCGGGCATTTCGACGCCAAGATCGCCGCGGGCGACCATCACCGCGTCGGTTTCGGCGACGATGGCATGCAGCTCCGCGATGGCCGCAGGCTTCTCCAGCTTGGCGACGATGCTGGCCCGGTTTCCGACAATCTGCTTGATCTCGCGAATGTCCTCCGCGCGCTGGACGAAAGACAATGCGATCCAGTCGACCCCGAGCGACAAGCCGTAGTCCAGGTCTTCTCGGTCCTTCGCGGTCAAGGCCGACAGCGGCAGCACGACGCCTGGCACGTTGACGCCCTTGCGGTCGGACAGCACCCCACCGTCGATCACTTCGGTCTCGGCATAGTCCGGCCCGAATGCCTTTACCCGGAGGCGAAGCTTCCCATCGTCGAGCAACAGGTCGGTCTGCGCTTCCAGTGCCGCAAAGATCTCGGGATGGGGCAGTGCAACCCGGGTCGCGTCGCCCGGGCGGTCCTTGTCCATGTCAAGCCGGAACGTCTGGCCTTGCACGAGCGTAACGGGACCGTTCGCGAACTGGCCCACGCGCAGCTTTGGCCCTTGCAGGTCCAGCAGGACGCCGATAGGCCGTCCCAGCTCCGTCTCCAGATCCCTGATGAGGTTGAGGCGTGCCTTGTGGTCGGCATGCGTGCCGTGGCTGAAGTTCAGCCGAAAGACGTCGGCGCCGGCCATGAACAGGCGGCGAAGGGTTGCAGCATCGCTGCTGGCCGGTCCGACGGTGGCGACAATCTTGGCATTTCGAGTGCGGCGCATGATCTAGCATCCTTTCCCGGCCGGGCTGGTAATCAGCAAGGCGCGGAAGTCGTTGACGTTGGTAAGAGTCGGGCCCGTGACGATGGAGTCGCCAAGCGCCTCGAAGAAGGTGTGTCCGTCGTTGTTGGCGAGAAGGGCGTGCGGCGCCATCTCCCTTTGCCAGCCTCGCGAGAGTGTCGTGGGGTCGGCGTATGCCCCTGCGATCTCTTCGATGCCGTCCACGCCGTCCGTATCGGCGGCCAGCGCAAAGACACCCGGGTGGCCGTCCAGCGCAATGGCCAGGGAAAGCAGGAATTGCACGTTGCGCCCACCGCGGCCATTGCCTCTGACCGTGACGGTGGTCTCGCCCCCTGACAGAAGCACGCACGGAAGCTGGAATGGCGCCGTTGCCCGCGCGGCCTGGAAGGCGATGCCGGCCATCACCTTGCCGACGTCGGTGGCCTCGCCTTCGATGCGATCCCCCAGTACATAGGGCTGGATGCCCGCGGCCGCCGCTGCCTGCGCCGCGGCGGCAAGGGAGATGGCAGGCGTCGCGATCATGCGCACCTCGCTGTGCGCGAGCCGTTCGTCGCCTGGCTTGACGGACTCCCCGCTGCCGGACGCCAGCAGACGCTCCGCGCTGGCCGGGAGCGGGATCCCGTAGCGCCGGACGATATCCAGCGCGTCCTGGCACGTGGTCGCGTCGCATACCGTCGGCCCGGAAGCGATATTGACCGGGTCGTCGCCGGGTACGTCCGAGATCAGCAGCGTAACAACGCGAGCCGGATGGCACGCAGCGGCAAGCCTTCCACCTTTAATGCCGGAAAGATGCCGCCGCACACAGTTCATCTCCGAGATGGTCGCGCCGCTGGCCAGCAGCGCCTGGTTGACGGCGCGTTTTTCCTCCAGGCTTATGCCGGCCAGCGGAAGGCTGAGCAGCGAGGATCCGCCGCCGGATATCAGGCAGATGACCAGATCGTCCGGGCACAACCCCGAGACCATGTCCAGCATGCGAACCGCGGCACGCTGGCCAGCCGCGTCGGGTACCGGATGCGCGGCTTCGACGACTTCGATGCGCGAGGTCGGCGTGGCGTGGCCGTACCGCGTCACAACCAGTCCGGTGAGTGGGCCCGGCCACGCCTGTTCCAGCGCCCGGGCCATGCTGGCGGCGGCCTTGCCGGCCCCGACGACGATGGTGCGACCGGCAGGCGGCTCGGGTAATGCGGTCGCCAGGCAGTCCCGCGGGTCCGCCGCGGATACGGCAGTCCGGAAGAGCGACTCCAGGAATGCACGGGGGTTTTCAATGCTGAGGTGTTTCACGATGCGCTACCTGTTTCCGTTCCGGTTTCAAGCACTCTTGCGGGCGTCGGCGGCATAGTTCGGCTGCAACGGCACCAGCGGGATCGGTTCCGGCGCGACACCTTCGTAGAGTTGCTCCAGGTCCTCGGGGTCGACTTCGCCATTGAGGACGCGTTGGACGCGGTCCTCGTCGAGCGCGCCGACCCACTTGGCAATCGCCATGGTCGCAACCGCGTTGCCGATGGTGTTGGTGATGGCGCGCGCCTCCGACATGAAGCGGTCCACCCCAAGCAGGAGAACCATGCCAGCCACCGGAATCTTCCCCAGCGACGCGAGCGTTGCCGCCAGCGTGATGAAACCCGAGCCGGTGATGCCCGCGGAACCCTTCGAAGTCAGCAGCAGCACACCGAGCACGACGAACTGGTCGGTGAGGGTCAATGGCGTGTTGGTTGCCTGTGCGATAAAGATCGCGGCCATGGTGTAGTAGATGCACTGGCCATCGGGGTTGAAGGTAAGCCCCGCCGGCACCACCAGCCCGACGACGGGCTTCGACACGCCGACGTTCTCCAGCTTGCGCATCAACTGCGGAATGACGGATTCCGACGAGCTCGTGCCCAGCACGGTCAGGATTTCGTCCTTGATGTACTTCAGGAATTTGAACAGGCTGAATCCGCAGATGCGGCAAATGGCACCCAACACAATCAGCACGAACAGCGCGCAGGTCCCGTACATGGTGGCGACCAGCTTGCCAAGCGATGCAATGGAGCCAAAGCCATACTTGCCCACCGTGAATGACATGGCGCCGAACGCGGCAACCGGCGCGAAGCGCATGATCATGCCGACGATCGCGAACATGGCGTTGGCGAACGAGTCCAGGGCGGCGACGAACGGCTTGCCGCGCTCGCCCAGATGGGCCAGGGCCACGCCCATGAATACCGAAAACACGAGGATCTGCAGGATGTCGTTCTTGGCCAGTGCATCGACAATGCTCATCGGCACGAGGTTGAGCAGGAAGTCCATGACGCCTTCGTGCTTCACCTGTGCCGTATAAGCGGCAATGCTCTTCGTGTCGAGCGTCGCCGGGTCGACGTTCATGCCATGACCGGGCTGTACCAAGTTGACCACGATGACGCCGAGCAGCAGCGCGAACGTCGACAGCACTTCGAAGTACAGCAAGGCACGCCAGCCTACCCTGCCAAGGTCTTTCATGCTTTCCATCTTGGCGATGCCGAGCACTACCGTCGCGAAGATGATGGGTGCAAACACCATCTTGATGAGGCGGATGAAGATATCGCCAAGTGGTTTGAGCTCGCTGCCGATATGGGGCATGAAGATACCCAGCAGGATGCCCGCCRCCACGGCAATGAGCACCTGGACATACAGTGAGCTGATGAGTCGCCTTTTCATGATGTCTCCTGTGGCGACGCACTTGCAGCGCAGCCTGTCTGTCTTGCCTTCATCGAACGGATGCGGCCGACGTCTTCGCGACGGCCGTGCCTCCCGGTCAGTCCATGCTTACGCGCGCCTCTTTGACGAGCTTGCCGAAGCGGGTGACTTCTTCCTTGATCTGGGCCGTCATCTGAGCCGGGGTGTTGCCGACCGGTTCTGCGCCGATGGCCGCAAACTGCTTCTTCACATCGGGGAGTGCCAGGGCCCTGGTGATTTCCGTGCTTAGCCGGTTCACGATCTCAGGCGGCGTTCCCGTAGGGGCAAGGATGCCGAACCAGGAGGCGATATCGAAGCCTGGCAAGCCCGACTCGGCAAGGGTAGGCACATCCGGCAGCGCGGAAGAGCGCCTGGCCGTGGCGACCGCCAGCGGCTTCAGCTTGCCCGCCTTGATGTAAGGCAGCGCGGACGACGCGGTGTCAAACATCATCGAGACCTGTCCGCCCATCAGGTCGGTGATAGCCGGGGCGCTCCCCTTGTAGGGAACGTGGACGATGTTGGTGCCGGTCTGTGCCTTGAATTGCTCGCCGATCAGGTGATGGGCCGTGCCGTTGCCATTGGACGCGTAGGTCAGCTTTCCCGGGTTGGCCCTGGCGTAGGCAACCAGCTCCTGCACGTTCCTGGCCGGGAAGCTCGGGCTGACAACGAGCACGTTCGGCACGATGGCAACGACGGAGACCGGTGTCAGGTCCTTTTGGAAGTCGTAGGAGAGCTTTTTGTAGACGTTCGGCGCGATGGTGTGATGAACCGCGCCCATGAGCAGCGTGTAGCCATCTGGCGCAGACTTCGCGGCGGCGTCCGCGCCAATGGTTGCGCCAGCGCCCGGCCGGTTTTCGATAATGACGGGCTGGCCCAGCGCCTGCGTGAGCTTTTGTCCCACCGTACGGGCAAGGACATCGGTGGTGCCCCCCGGGGGAAACGGGACGATAAGGCGAATGGGCTTGGCGGGATATACCTGGGCGAAAGCGGTGCCGGCGCCGAGAGCGAGGGCGAACGCAGCCACCGCAGTCCGGATAACGGATTGCATGCCTGTCTCCTGATGGAATTCTTTGTTGGCCGGCCCATTCAGGGCCGGCACGGTGCGGGGCACCTGTGCCGGTGCTAACCCGCCAGCGGTTTGCTGCGGCGCGGCAAGCCGCGCTGCTTTTCCAGCTTCAGGCCGCCTTCTTGACCTGATCGGCCAACACCTTGCAGATGGCTTCGGTGACAGATGCGGTGGTCGCATTGCCGCCCAGATCCGGGGTGAAGACGCCGTTGGCGGTGATCTGCTCGATGGCTGCCATCAGGCGGTCCGCCGCGGGCTTCTCGCCCAGATGCTCGAGCATCATGGCCGCGGTCCAGAAGGTGGCGATGGGATTCGCCACGCCCTTGCCCGTGATATCGAAGGCAGAACCGTGGATCGGTTCGAACATCGACGGAAACACGCGTTCCGGGTTCAGGTTGGCGGTCGGCGCGATGCCGAGGCTGCCGGACAGCGCTGCCGCCAGGTCGGACAGGATGTCGGCGTGCAGGTTGGTCGCGACCACCACGTCCAGCGTATGGGGCTTCAACACCATGCGCGTGGTCACGGCATCGACCAGTTCGCGGTCAACCTTGACGTCCGGATAGTCCTTGGCGACTTCATAGAAGATCTCGTCCCACATCACCATGCCGAAGCGTTGCGCGTTCGACTTGGTCACCAGGGTGAGGTGTTTGCGGGGGCGCTTCCGCGCGATCTCGAATGCGAAGCGGTGGATCCGTTCGACCCCGGCGCGCGTGAAGACTGCTGTTTCAGTGCCGGTCTCGATGGGCAGGCCACGGTGAGTACGACCGCCATTGCCGGCATACTCGCCTTCCGAGTTTTCGCGGATGATGACCCAGTCGATGTCCTTGCCATTCGCCAGCGGGCTCTTCACCCCTGGCAGGACGCGCGCCGGACGCACATTGGCGTATTGGTCGAAGCCCTGGGCGATAGGCAGACGCAGGCCCCACAGCGACACGTGATCGGGTACGTTCAGGGCGCCCACTGCGCCAAAGAAGATGGCGTCGAACTGCTTCAGGCGCTCCAGCCCGCCTTCGGGGATGTAGTAGCCTTTCTCCAGATAGTAGTCGGAGCTCCAGGGAAAATGCTCGACGCTCAGCCTGAAGCCGCCGTCTTGTCCCGCCAGGGTCTCCAGCACTTGCAAACCGGCAGAGATGACTTCCGGGCCGATGCCATCGCCAGGGATGGCTGCAATCTTGTATTCACGCATAGCGTTGCTCCTCGCATTGTTTTCCACACACCGAAGGCCGCTTTCAACCGCCAGGCTTGCCGGCGCCTTCTGTGACCTAACTATCGTTGAAAACTGAGGGAGTAAGATAAACTTAATTTCAAACTAATATTAACTTGAGGTTGAAGATGGGACAGCCTTCCGAACTTGCCTTCTTCGCTGGCCTGGCCAAGGCGGGCAGCCTGTCAGCGGCAGCGCGTGAACAAGACGTCACCCCCGCCGCCATCAGCAAACGGCTGGCTCAAATGGAAAAGCGGCTTGGCGTGCGGTTGCTGAACCGGACGACGCGGCGCATCGGCCTGACTGCCGAGGGAGAGGTCTACCTCGAGCACGCCCGGCGCCTGCTTGCTGAGATCGAGGATCTCGACCAACTGATCTCCAGCAGCCATGTGGCGCCGCGTGGGACGTTGCGCGTCAATGCCCCGCTGGGATTCGGGCGAACCTACATCGCGCCCGCGATATCCGATTTCGCGAAACGGTATCCACAAATGGAGGTGCAGCTCCACCTGACGGACAGGCCGATGAACCTGGGCGATGAGGGATTCGACATAGGAATCCGGTTCGGCGAGATTCCTGACACACGCCTTATAGCGCGGAAGATTGCCGACAACCGGCGCCTGGTCTGCGCCGCGCCCTCCTATCTAAATGCACACGGCACGCCGATCACGCCACATGATCTGACCCAGCATCAATGCATCGTGCTGCGCCAGAACGACTCCGCCTATGGCATCTGGCGCTTCGTCAAAGGCAAGAAGACGGAAACGGTAAAGGTGCGCGGCGCCCTGAGCAGCAATGATGGCGAAGTGACGCTGACGTGGGGCCTGGCCGGGCAAGGGATCTTGCAGCGCGCGGAGTGGGACCTTGCCAAGTACCTCCGAAGCGGCCGCCTGGTCTTGCTGCTCGAAGACTATGCCTTGCCACCAGCCGACATCTTTGCCGTCTTCCCTGAGCGGTTGAACATGTCGGCCAAGGTCCGGGCGTTCCTCGACTTCCTGGTTGCGCACTTTGAAGGGAAACTGCTCAGGGCGCGCGGGGGAACCTCGTCTTGGTAGACGGACGTTGCGATGCATCGGGCGCCACGGCTTCCGTACTGATGGCGCGCAAAGGGGACCGCACGTAGAGTCGGACCGGCGGCCCCGCCCCTTCACCGGCCGTTCGGCGGGCAGAAGATGGACGGCATCGCCTCGCGCGCGTGCCAGCCGGCGCCTTATGCCGTTTGGATAATCACCTTGCCGCGCACATGCCTGGCCATGCTCTTCGCCATTGCCTCTCCGGCTCGATCCAGTGGATAAGTGGACTCAATTTCGACGCGCAGTCTGCCTGATTCGTAAAGCATGGCCAGCGCGGAGAGCTGGGCACCATCAGGGCGCGTCGCAAAGTGCTTTCCGTCGGCGCCGACTTCATGGGCGCGCCTGGCATCCGGCGGGCTGACGCTGGATACCAGCGTGCCACCGCGCTTGAGCACTGACCAGGAACGCACTTGCGTGTCGCTGCCGACCAGGTCGAGTACAAGATCGACATCCGAAACCTTGGCGGCAAAATCGTCCTCGGTGTAGTCGATCACGTCCGTCGCCCCCAGGCCTTGGAGGTAGCTCCGGTTGGCGGCCGAAGCGGTGCCGATCACTTGTGCGCCGGCCAGGTTCGCCAACTGCACGGCCACGCTACCGACACCGCCAGCTGCGGCATGGATCAGGACTTTCTGTCCCGCCTGAAGCTTGCCGTGGTCGTGCAGCGCTTGCCAGGCAGTCAAAGCCGCCGCGGGAATGCCAGCGGCCTCCAGGAACCCGAGGCCCTTCGGCTTGCGGGCAAGGCGCCCCGCATCCACCACGGCACGCGTTGCATAGCCGCCGACGATGCCGATGAAGCCCAGCACTTCGTCTCCCGGCACCAGTGTGGTGACATTGCGTCCAACCGCAATGACAGTCCCCGCGGCATCCACCCCGGGCGTGAAGGGAAAGGTTAGCGGAATGAAGGCTTGCATGGCCCCACTGACGATCTTCCAGTCAATCGGGTTGACCGAGGTGGCGGCGACATCAATCAGCACCTCGCCATCACCGGGGCGAGGATCATCGAGTTCCTGCAGCGACAGGGAATCGGGGCCGCCGTAGGCGGCTACACGAATGGCTTTCATCAAAGGCTCCTTGCGGTAATGCCGACGATCGGGGTATCAAGTGCCAGCGCGGCCTGCACCGGGTCGAAGTATTCGCGCAGATGCGCGATCCTGCCGTCGCGGGCCGTCAAGAACACGACGTACTCCTGCCGGTAGATGCGGCCGGTCGACTGGATCAGCCCTTCGGCGTGCACCCGCGCAACGGCTTGACGAGGGTCTGCCGCGGGTAGGATCTCGGCGTCGAAGAAGCGGAAATTCGATACCGCACCGATGAACCAGGAGACATGGCGGATCACCGCGTCCCGGCCGCTCAATTTCGACGGATGCCCGATGCCCGGCGCGTAGGGCAGTTCCCATACGATGTCCGCGGCAATCAGTTCCTGCCATTGCTGGTGGTCATCAACCAGCCACTGGAGGTGTTGCTGCAACAACTCTGCTGCGACGCTCATGATATTTCCTTGCGTGTCGGGCGCGGTGGTAGCGGAGATTCTTGCCGCGAACCTGCAACTACGTGCTCCCGGATTGTTGGGTACGTGGCATTCAATGCGCCGCGACGGCGCGCGTGCCGGTCGTGCTGCGGCGACCGTCGATGCTAAGCGCGCCGGCGCCATGGGCCACCACCTGCAGCAGACCGCCGGCCATCGCCAGGTTCTTCAGGAAGTGGAACATCTGGTTCTGATCGCCGAGCGCGTGATGGAAGATCAGCGCCGTGACCACGGCGTAGGCGGCAAGCAGCGCAGCAGTCAATCGCGTGCGATAGCCGGCAATCAACAGCACGCTGCCCGCCAGTTCCAGCACCAGCGCACCGAGATAGCCCAGCAGCGGCACAGGCAGGCCGAGCGAGCCGATGTAAGCGATGGTCGCGCCGGGCGCCATCAGCTTGCCAAGGCCGCTGACGAGAAAGATGGTGGCGATGAGGGTACGGCCGATCAGGGGAAGGGCCAGGTGCGAAGTTGCGGTCGTCGAGTTCATGGTTTGCATCCTTGGGTGAAGAAATGGAAAGTACGTAATGAAGAATGGAACGTGGAGATAAAGCGGTAAATGCCTTGCCTGGGAGTCACTCGCATCACCGCAGACGACCATCGGCGCGCAACTGCGTCCCGATCCTGGCGATCTCGGCTTCGCCCCTGCGGAGCGCGTCGTTCGATGTATGGACTGAGTAGTAGCCAAGTGCCAGGTCGTGCGGATGGGGGACCGCCGACGCGACGATGAAATCCGCATCTGTTTTGGCGGTGAAATCGAGCGCGTCCTCGGATTGTGAGAAGACCGCGAGTTCGTCCTGCAGCAACTCGCCACCCGTCGCGAGCGTGCCACGGTTGACGTGTGCCCAGGCCACGGTGTGGCTTGCGGGCGGCTGATAGCGCCAGCTTTGGCCCGCCGCCAGGCACACGTGCAGCAGTGCCACGCCGGACGGCGCGGCAACCGGGCTGTCTTTTCCAGCCAGTGAGCCCAGTACCAGGCGCACCGGTCCTGATTGCGGTATCGAGGATGCCGGAAGGTATTGGCTGTGCGGCGTGCCGTTCTCCAGGCTGCGCGGCAGGGCGATCCACAGTTGATAGCCCTGGAAGCGGCTCCCCTTCGCGGGACTGGCTGCGTGCCAGATGCCGTTGCCCGCCCGCATCCATTCGACGCTGCCCGCCGCCAACACGCCGGCCGCGCCGGTCGTATCTTCGTAGTGCAGTTCGCCCTCGAGCAGCACGGTGAGGGTAGCGATGCCCGAGTGCGGGTGCATGGGGAACAACGCGTCGCCTGAGGGTGCGAAATCGAAGTAGTCGAGAAAGACGAAGGGCTTGATCAGCTTGCCAACGTCGCCGGGACTGACGATCCGTGAAACGGGACCATGCCGGCGGCCACCAGTACGCAGCACGATGGCACGATGGCTCGCCGCATCCGGCTGCGCGGCGTGGTGCTGGGTCTGGCCCGCGTCTCCGGCGTGACGGGTCTGCGTTGCGTACTCCATGAAAATCTCCTTCGGCGATGACATGACCGAAGGTTAGGTGCTTGACATATATATTGGTAGCCTATATTTCTAGATGAAATCCATCTAAGGAATAGATACATGCTTGATGGCGTATCCCTGGACCAGCTACGCACCTTCATCGCGGCCGCCGACGAGGGCAGCTTCTCCGCGGCGGGGCGGAAGCTGCGGCGCGCGCAGTCGGTGGTGAGCCAGACGCTCGCCAACCTGGAGGGACAAATCGATGTCCAGTTGTTCGATCGCAGCGGCCGCTACCCGCGCCTGACCGAGCAGGGCGCCGCGCTTCTGGCGCAGGCGCGGCTGGTGGTGAGCGGCATGGACGGCTTCAAATCCAAGGCGCGCGCGATTGCCGAAGGACTTGAACCCGAGCTGTCTGTGGTGGTGGATGTCATGTACCCGATGGCGTCACTGACGGTGACAGTGGGCGAGTTCCGCGATGCTTTTCCACACACCCCGCTGCGCTTGTATGTAGAGGCGCTTGGCGCGGTCATGCGCCCGGTAATCGAGCGCGTTTGCCGGCTTGGCATCAGCGGATCGATGCCCGCGGTTCCCGAGACGCTGGATGCGGAAAAGCTGCTCGACGTGCCAATGGTCACCGTGGCCGCGCCATCGCATCCTCTGGCATCGCGCAAGGGGGCTATCCGGGTACGCGAACTGGAGGGCCACGTGCAATTGGTCCTGACCGACCGCACCACGCTGACCGAGGGGGAGACCTTCGGCGTCTTCTCGCCGCTGACCTGGCGCCTGGCCGATCTGGGCGCGAAGCATGCCTTCTTGCGCGCCGGCTTCGGCTGGGGGCACATGCCAGCGGCAATGGTGCAGGGGGATATCGATGCGGGCGACCTGGTGGCGTTGCGGCTGGAAAGCTTCCAGCCGCGTACCCCGCCGATCGCCATGTTCGCGGTCTACCGCAAGGACACGCCGCCCGGCCCCGCCGGCCGCTGGTTCCTTAACCGGCTGAAGCAGACTTCGCAGCGACCTTTCCTGCGCCGATACTGAGCGCGCTTACCGCAGGCTGGAAGCGCAAGCATGTGATGCTCGCGGCGACGTCACTCGGTCTACAAGGCGCCCGCGGAACCCGAGCAGCGCGGGCGCCTGATGCAGGCAGCGCGCAAGCGTTTGAGCGCCCGGTCCAGACCGCGCCTGCCGAAAGCTCAGCCCGCAGCGGTCTCCAGCGCCGCTTCATATTGCCCCAGGCAGGCCATGCCATTCAGCCGGGAGCGCTGCAGCAGCGCCCGTTGCGCTTGCGCCGCGTTAGCGGCCTCGCCGCGCCAGGCCAGCAGGGGCGGCTCCTGCAAGGCGCGTCCGTAGGAAAAGGCCAGCCGCCAGGGCAGCGGGCCGAGCCGGTTCATGGCATCGAGATTGGCGGTGGCCTCAGTAGGCGTTTGGCCGCCGGACAGGAAGAAGATGCCCGGCACCGCCGCCGGCACCGTGCGCTTGAGCACCTGCAGGGTCTGCATGGCAACCTCGGCCGGCGTCGCGTGGCCGGCCTCCTTGCCGGGGAGCACCATGCTGGGTTTCAGCAGCATGTGTTCGAGCACCACCGCATGCCGGTGCAAAGCGTGAAAGACTTCGTGCAGCACGGTCTCGGTGACCTCGGCGCAACGCGCCATGGAGTGCGCGCCATCCATCAGCACCTCGGGCTCGACGATGGGCACCACGCCCGTCTCCTGGCAGATCGCGGCATAGCGTGCCAGCGCCTCCGCATTGGCCTGGATGGCAAGCCGGCCGGGCAGTTTGTCGGACACGTTGTACACCGCGCGCCACTTGGCAAAGCGCGCGCCCTGCTGGCGATAGCCGGCAAGCCGCTTGGCCAGCCCGTCGAGGCCCTCGGTGATCTCGTCGCCGGGAGCGTGGGCTAGCGCGAGCTTGCCCTTGTCCACCTTGATGCCGGGCACGATGCCATGGCGCGCCGCCAGCTCCGGCAGCGGCGTGCCATCGTCGGCGCGCTGGCCCAGTGTTTCCTCGTACAGGATCACGCCGCTGATGAATTCACCAAGACCTGGTGTCGACAGAAGCAGGTCGCGCCACGCCCGGCGGCTCTCCTCGCTCGATGCCACACCGATGCGCTCGAACCGCTTGGCGATCGTTGGCCCGCTCTCGTCGGCGGCCAGCAGGCCTTTGCCCGCTTGAACCAGGGCGTCCACGGTGGCTTGCAGCTCACTTCGAGTGTCCATGATGTGGCTCCGTGAAGGTGACATGGAAACAAGCATTTACTCATTAGCGCAATCGCGCAAGCGAGCCGGGGCGCGCAGCCAGTGCTCATGGTGGCCGGCCGAACACTTCGCGCAGCTTGCCCTTGGCCTGCCCGAGCGAGGCGGCGATCTCCCCGGGGCTGCCGTAGGCGTGCGCCGTGCCGAATGGCGTCGATATGCGTAGAAGTGCGCTACCAATAACGACATCACGTCGACACGGCGGGTGACGCTGCTGGCGCGCCACCCCGTGCTAGGATAAAAGCCCCCCAGCAGCCGCCCCAGGCCCATGACCACCCTCTACGCGACCCTCGGCGTGCAATCGGACGCTACCCTGGACGAGATCAAGCGCGCCTACCGCCGCGCCGCGATGAAGTGGCACCCCGACCGCAACCTTGGCCGCGAGGCGCAGGCGCACGAGGCATTCCAGGAGATCCGGGATGCCTACACCATTCTTTCCGATGCCGGGCAGCGCCAGATCTACGACGAGGTATTCGAGCGGGAGATGCGGCGCTGCCAGGCCGAGCGCGAGGCGCAGGAAGCGCAGGAGCGCGAGGCGCAAGGCGAAGCCCAGCGCGTCGCGCAGGAACACTACGAAAAGATGGTCGCCATCGCGATGCGCTTTGCCGACGACGGCCACAACCGCGACGTCATCTTCGGCGTGCTGCTCGGCCGGGACTGCGACGCGGAACTGGCGGCACGCATCGCGGACAGCACATGGGCCTTGCAGGAGTCGCGGCGGGCAACCGTGCCGGCCGCGGACGCGCCTGACACCGAGGCCGCCCCGCCGCCCGCCGGTGCGGCGGCGTCAAACCCCGACGAGGTGACGCGGCCCGGGCGTCACCCCGGCGCCTTCGATTCGTTCTGGCACGGCTTGTTCGGCCTCCGCTCATAGGAGCGGAGCGGGCTGCGCCAACGGCATCAGGACGATGCCGCCCTACCACGCCGATCCGCGCGATCGGAGCGCCGCCGTATCGTATCGGCTCGCGGCCATCATTTCGTCTTCGCACAGCGCGTCCTGGAGCACATAGTCGAAACGCACATGCGTGAACGGGCCCGTTACGCCAAGCGACGCAAACGCCGTCGAGCTTTCCAAGGGACCTCCTGCCGCCAGCACGCGGCGATTGCGTGACATCTCGACGAAAGCGTCGAGGCGGATCCCATGATGCAGCGCACATACCGCGTGGAGACTATGGCGTTTAACGCACGTGTCAAGCCGCGAACCCGTCGGGCGGTTTCGCTTTCGTCCCGGCAAGCTTCTGCGGCGAGCGTAGTTCGCACTACACTGAAGAACGCAGAACTGCCATCCGGATGCTCCGAACAATGCGCAAGCTCGAAGGCGTGGTCGGCTTCGTCGCCGTAGTGGAGGCTGGCGCGATCAGCGAGGCCGCGCGCCGCCTCCATCTGTCCGAATCCGTCGTCAGCGAGCGCTTGGCCGATCTGGAAAAAATTCCTTGGGAGCAACCCTGCTGAGACGCACGACACGACGGCTGGCGCCTACCCGGCATGGCGCATCGCCTCCGGCTCCGGAGTCCATTGACATCGCCCACGCTGAAGTCCGATGCGTGCCTGCGCGATTACGCATGTTTGTCGAGTGCGTCCGCACCGCCATCGGCAGTCCAGCGTACCAGGACGTGGGCCGGCCTCCACGACGCCGCCGAAGTCGCCTAGATCTCCGGTGACCAGCATGGCGCCTGAAGCTCGCTACTCTGTCCGACTGTTCGGCGAGTTCCATCTCGACGGCGCCGACGCGCCGATGCCTGACGCGAATTCTCCCCGCTTGCAGGCGCTGCTTGCCTATCTGATTTTGCATCGAGACGTGCCGCAGTCGCGCCAGCAACTCGCCTTCCTGTTCTGGCCCGATTCCACGCAAGCGCAGGCACGCAACGCATTGCGTCAGCTCCTGTTTCATCTACGCAAGTCATGGCCGCACGCAGCCAGTTTCGTCCACGCCGACGCGCAAATGGTGCGATGGTTGCCCGATTCCGCGTTCGATCTCGATGTCGCGCAGTTTCAGTCGGCCCTGGCCACCGCGGCGCGGGCCGCAAGCAACAACGACGCGGCCACCGAGGAAGAGCGCCTGACGCATGCAGCGGAGCTGTATCGGGGCGACCTGCTAGCCAGTTGTTACGATGAATGGATCGCCCCGCAGCGCGATCAGTTACGCGAAGCGTGCATCGCGGCGCTCGTGCGGCTCAGCCTGTTGAGCGAGGACAGGCGCGACTACGCAAAGGCGTTGAAACACTCGCAGCAGTTGCAGCGGCTCGACCCATTACGCGAGCCCACCTATATGGCGCTGATGCGCCTGCATGCCCTGAATCACGATCATGCATCCGCGCTGCGCGCCTATCGCAACTGCGTTGAAACGTTCACGCGCGAGCTGGGCATCGTGCCCAGTGAAGCCTTGCGCGAGGCCTATGCGCGCCTTGCTGCCCAGGCTGCGCCAACACAGCGTCGACGCCCACGGGACCCCATGCTGTCAATGATCGGACGCCACGACGAATGGCGGCGGCTTCTCGAAGTGTGGCAGCGTAGTCAGCTTGGCGACAAGCAGTTCGCCCTGATCTCGGGCGAAGCAGGCATCGGCAAGTCGCGCCTGGCGGAGGAATTGCTCGTGCACCTTTCCGGGCAAGGCTTCACCACGACGCACTCGCGCGCGTACGCGGCCGAGGGGCGGGTCGCGTTTGCGCCGGTCACCGGCTGGCTGCGCAGCCCCGCCTTGCACGAAGCGATGAGCGGACTCGACAGACTGTGGCTGACCGAAGTCGCGCGCCTGTTGCCAGAGCTGCTGACGCAACAACCCGGCCTGCCTCCGCCCTCCCCACTCACCGAATACTGGCAGCGCCAGCGGTTCTTCGAAGCGCTGGCGCGCGCCGTGCTGGCGACAGACGGGCCGCTGCTGCTGTTGCTCGACGATCTGCAATGGTGCGACGCGGAGACGCTTGAATGGCTACGTTTCCTGATGCGCTTCGACGTGAGCGCGAAGCTCCTCGTGGTCGCCACGGCGCGGCATGAAGACCTCACGCCCTTGCACGCCGTGAGCCAGCTGCTTGACGCCTTGCGGCGCGACGACCAGCTCACGGAGATGTTGCTGGGCGCGCTGGATGCCGCCGAAACTGCGAAGATCGCGGCGCAGATCATCAATCGGCCGCTGGCCGATGCGGAGGCAACCCGGCTATTCGAGGAAAGCGAAGGCAATCCCCTGTTCACGGTCGAGATGATGCGCGCCCGGTCCGGCACCGCGACGGCCGGCGGCACGCCGCACGGCACGGTCCCGAAGTTGCCACCCAAGGTGTACACGGTGATCTCGAACCGTCTTGCGCAACTGTCGCCTGCCGCGCGCGATATCGTCGGCGTCGCGGCGATCATCGGGCGAGCATTCACCGCCGATGTGCTGGCCCAGGCGAGCGACGTGCGCGAGGACGCCCTCACGAATGCGCTGGATGAACTCTGGCAACGAGGCATCGTGCGCCAGCCGGACAGCGGGGGCATTGCCTTTGACTTCAGYCACGACAAGATCCGGGACGTGGCGTACGCCGAGGTCAGTCCGCTGCAACGCCGCCGCCTGCATCAACGCGTGGCACGCGCACTTGAACAGGCGCCGGACGATGATCTCGACGCTGCCAGCGCGCAGATTGCCGCGCACTACGAACAGGCGGGCCTGCCAACCGATTCAGCCGCGTTCTATCGGCGCGCGGCCGGCGTTGCGCAGAGTGTGTACGCCTATGACGATGCCATCGCCCTGCTGCGGCGCGGGCTGGCGCAAGCCGATCAGATCGTCGATCCGCAAGAGCGCGCTCAGCAGTCGCTGGCATTGCAACTCGACCTTGCGCCGCCGATTCGCATTTCCCGTGGGTGGGCGGCACCGGAGCTCGACACGCCACTGCGGCGCGCCGTGGAGCTCAGCAGACAGGCGGGCGACTTCGGTCAGCAGGCGCGCGCCCAGGTCAGCCTTGCCTTCTTTCTCGTCGTCAGTGCGGAGCTTGCCCAGGCACGGAGCCTGAGCGAGGAACTCATCGCGGGATTGGGCACTTCCGGGTCGGGTACCTACGCGTCGATGGCATGGACCAACATCATGGGGAGCCTGGTCCAGCAGGGTGACTGGGTGGCGGCGGAGCCAGCGTATCAACGCGCGATCGGCGCTTATGACGAAACCCAGCACGCCGAGCATGTGTCGTTGATGGGCGGAAACTTCGGCGTGCTGGCCTCGGCGTGGTCGGCCCATGCATTCTGGTTCACCGGGCTTGCCGATCAGGCCCTCCGGCGTGGACGCGAAGCGCTGGAGGTGGCAAACCGGCTGGCACACCCGTTCTCCCAGGCGCTGGCGCTGTCTTATCTTGCAACGCAGCATGCCCTGCGCCGGCAGCACGGTCTCACGCTTCACTACGCCCGACAGGCACGTTCGATCGCCGATCAGTACCACGTCGGCTACTACCTTGCCTGGGCTGACGTGCTGCTCGCCTGGGCCAATGCAAAGCAGTCGCCCGGCGCCGACGCCGTGGCGGCAATGCGGGCGGCGATCGAGGGCTTTCATGGCACCGGCGCGCGCCTGCGGCTGCCGCTGTATCTCGGCATGCTGGCGGAATGCCTGGGTGACGTGGGCGAGACCGAGGCCGCGCTTGCGGCGCTGGATCAGGCGCTCCATCATGCGGAGCACACTGGCGAGCACTGGCTGGACGCGGAGCTCTATCGCCTGCGCGGCGAGCTTCTGCTGCAACGCAGCGCCAACCTGGCCGAAGCCGAATCGTCGCTGATCAAGGCGATCGAGATCGCCGCCGCTCAACGGGCTCGCCCTCTCGAGCTACGCGCCGCGCTGTCGCTGGCGGCATTGCGCGAGCCACGGGAGGGTATCGGCGCGCGCCGAGTGGTCGAGCCGCCGCTCGCCCGATTCGCCGAGGGCTTCGACCAGCCCGACATCGTCCGGGCGCGCGCGTTACTGGCGCGTTAGTGATGGTTTGGCCGCTCCGGGCCAGCCGCGTCGGAGATTGGCGCATATAACGGTGCGCCTAACGCCTTTCAAACGCCGAGGTTGATAAAACTCCTGCATACCTACCGGACAGGAGGCAACCATGGAAGGTGCTCTGAGTGAAACCGTCGTCACGGCGCTGAAGCCGCATTTTCGGGGGCAATTGATTCAGCCTGGCGATGCGGCCTATGACCAGGCACGCGCGGTGTACAACGGCATGATTGACAAGCGCCCGGCACTGATCGCGCGCTGCACGGATGTCGCGGACGTCATTGCGGGGGTGAACGCCGCGCGAGACAGCGGAATGCTGCTGGCCGTACGTGGCGGTGCGCACAATGGCGCGGGGCTCGGCACATGCGATGGCGGACTGGTGGTCGACCTGTCGCCGATGAAAGGCGTGTTTGTCGATCCGAAGCGCAGCACCATTCGGGTTGGTGGCGGCTGCACCTGGGGCGATGTGGACCACGCCGCCAGCGCTTATGGACTGGCGACGCCGAGCGGCTTCATCTCGACCACGGGCGTGGGTGGGCTGACGCTTGGCGGGGGCATTGGCTACCTTAGCCGCGCCTACGGCCTGACGATCGATAACCTGCTTAGCGCCGAGGTCGTTCTGGCCGACGGGCGACTGGTCAATGCCAGCAGCGACGAGAACGCGGACCTGTTCTGGGCGCTGCGCGGCGGTGGCGGCAACTTCGGCGTGGTCACCTCATTCGAGTTCAAGGCCCATCCCGTCGGCACGGTCTACGGCGGCCCGATGCTGTGGCCGATGGACCAGGCGCGCGAGTTGATGAAGTGGTGGCGCGATTTCATCCTGACTGCGCCGCAGGACATCAATGGCTGGTTCGGCTTTGTGACGGTGCCGCCCGGGCCGCCGTTCCCCGAGTCTGTCCACCTGCAGAAGATGTGCGCCGTGGTGTGGTGCTACACGGGTCCACTCGATCAGGCCGAGGCGCGGTTCAAGCCGATTCGCGACGCCATGCCGCCAGCGGTGGACTTTGCCGGCTCCATTCCTTGGCCGGTCTTGCAGAGCCTGTTCGACGCGCTGTATCCGCCTGGCCTTCAGTGGTACTGGAAAGCCGACTTCGTGAGCGACCTGAGCGACAAGGCCATCGATCTGCACATCAAGTATGGGCATCAGTTGCCGTCCATGCACTCGACCATGCACCTGTATCCCATCAACGGCGCGGCGCATCGCGCGGGCCCGAATGACACCGCGTTCAGCTACCGCGATGCGAGCTTCGCCAGCGTGATTGTCGGCGTCGATCCCGACCCGGCCAACAACGACCGCATCGTGCAGTGGGCCAAGGACTACTGGCTGGCGCTGCATCCGCACTCGGCCGGCGGCGGCTACATCAACATGATGATGGACGAAGGCAACGACAACGTGAAGGCTGCCTATCGCGACAACTATGCGCGACTGGCGGAGATCAAGCGCAAGTACGACCCTGCAAACCTGTTCCGCGTGAACCAGAACATCAGGCCCGCCTGAGCGTGGACCGAAGGTTGCGACTGCTGAAATCATCGTGGGACTCGCCGCCCCGATTCCCGGCGACTCCCACTCCCCTTGCCTGCCGGAATCGCGAGGAGAAGTTCATGAGCAAGCTGGTTTGGGCCGGGCTCGCAGCCCTGGTGCTTTTCACTGCCTGCACTGACGCCGGGAGGAGCGTGGACTGTGCCGGCGGCATATCGATGGGTGGGTTGGGTGCAATGGAAGCGCTCGGTGAAGTGGCTGGCGCAGCTTTCCCGATGAACGGTGGGCAGTTTCCGCTCTATCTGTTGCGATAAGCCTGGCCCTGCGGGAGACCGAAAAAGAAGGCGTGCCGACCACCGGTTACGCCTCGATGAATCCCGATTGTCCCGCCATCCTCAGAACTGGATCGAGGCGCGGCCAATGCCTTCGAATTCCGCTGTCACAAGGTCGCCAGCCGACGCCGCCAGAATTCCGACCCAGGTGCCCGTGGTGACGACGGTGCCGGCTTCCACGCTTCGGCCCGCGCGCGTGGCGTGGCGCAGCCAGGCCACCAGTCCGTAGGCCGGATCGCCCAGGGCATGGGTGCCACGGCGTTCGATCGATTCCATGCCAATCTGCACCCGGCAACGCTGTGCCGCCCAGTCTCGCGCTTCATAGTCACGCCACTCGCCAAGCACAAGCGCCCCGTGGGCCTGCAGGTCAGCCAGCTTCAGTAGCGCAGGTGCGGCGACGTACTGCTGCCAGCGCGAGTCGACGACCTCAATCGAGACCGCCATCGCGTCGATCAGCGCGGCCGCGCCCGGACCATCGAGGGCGGCCGCCTGCGCGGCGTCCACCCCGCGCCCGAGCCGCAGCGCGATCTCGGCCTCAATGCCGCGCCACGTGAAGGGCCAGTCCCCGGCATGCGCGGGGCTGGTCCACACCCCGGCGGACGGAAGTTCGGCGTGTGTCAGTTGCGCCTCGCGTGAAGGCCCGCCGGATTTCCAGTACCCGGCGCCTGTCTTTTGCCAGCCAAGCGAGCGAGCCACGACCGACTGCACGGCGTAGGCCTGCTCCGGATTGTCAAGCGCCGTGGCGAAGCGCTCCGCGTCGGCGCAACGGTGCTCGCGCCGTGCGCAAAGCAGGGCCTGCGCGACCGTATCGATGTTGGTTGATGTCATGCTTAGGGCAATTCCTTGAATGAAGGATTTGAATGACTCCGCGACTCGCTCGCGGCAAGCGCGCGCAGCAGGCTGCGGCACGCTGCTGGCACCGGACCGATCACGGGAATGGAAAAACGCGCGCTCAAGGCCTGGGCCGCCTGGCCCAACGGGCCACCTCCTATCACCACCGCTTGTGCTCCGTCAGCTTCCACGCAGGCCCGGACCGCTTCTGCCAGTGCGGCTTCCAGCGCCGCCGGGTCAAGGCCAAGCATGCGAGGATCGCCGCGGGTGAAACGCACACCCGTGAAGCTGGCATCGAGTCCGTAGCGCCGTACATTGGCTTCAATCGAGGACGCCAGGAACGGCGTCGTCGTGGCGATACCGAATCGACGCCCATGCTGCGCCGCTTCTCGCATGGCGGCTTCGCCGATCCCCACCACCGGCACGGCTAGCCTGCGCCGAAGCGCGTCCGCGCCGGGATCGCCGAATGCGGCGACGATGACAGCGCGCACGCCTGCGCGATCCGGACCGGCGCCGGGCAGATCCATGGCGCCGACCGCGTCCGCGGCGGCGCGCAGATCTGCCTCGTCGACGATCATCGGCACACCGCGCGCCATCGTCAGGCCGCGGATCTCCAGGTCGCCGGCAAGTGTGGCACGCGCGATGTCAACCATCATCTGCGTGGTCGACTGCGACGTATTCGGATTGATCAGCAGGATGTGGTTCATCGCGATGCGCCGATCAGGAGCCGCTTGCGCTGGCCGCACTACCACCTACCGCGAGATCGGCTTCGTCGTCGGCGGCTGTCTCGCCCATGGCGCGGCCGAAGGTTTCCGGCGCAAACTGGACACTCAGTGCGAAAACAGCGTACATCGCTGCCAGCATGCTGAACATGCCGCCGACGCCGTAGGTTTCGAACACCCGGCCGCTGATCAGCGGTGTCAGTGCCCCGGCCAGCGTGCCGAGCGCCAGGATCAGGGAAGTGCCGAACGCGCGAACGTGCGTGGGATATTGCTCCGGCGCGAAGATCCAGATCGAGGTGTTGAGCAACACGACACAGAACGTAAAGGCCGCGCCGAACAGCAGTACCAGGGCGACGTTATACGTCAGGAAGCCGAAGCATAGTCCGGCCGTGCACGCCAGCCCGGCGCCTACCGTCAGCACGCGCTTGCGCGGGATGTGATAGCCGCAGTACGAAGCCGCGAGCGCGCCGAACAGGCTGCCGCTCTGCATCACCATGGTGAAGAGCAAGCTCTTGGAAATGGTGTAGCCCTGTGACATCAGAATCGTCGGCATCAGCGTCAGTACGGAAATCTGCGCCCCGTATGTCATGGACACCGCAATCCCGAGCGCGATCGTGCGTCGGCCCAGACGGCCTTTGAATACGTCGCTCAGCCGCACCTTGGCGCGCGGCGCCTCATCCTGCACCGATGCCTTGATGTACGGCGTCGGCTCACCTGCGAGCTTGCCCAGCCGGCCCGACGCCAGGATCGACAGCACGCGGTTAGCCTCGTCTACCCGTCCCTTGGACAACAGGAACCGCGGTGTCTCCGGAATAAAACGTCGATAGAACACGACAAAGAACGCGGGGACCACCAGGCAGGCGAACAGCCAGCGCCAGTTGTCCGGTCCCGGGAACATGGCGAACACGGCCAGGCCAAAGGCGGGCGCCAGCATATTGCCAAGACCACCGCTGCCCACGCTAACCATGCCTACCGCCGTACCCCGGAAGCGGGTCGAGCACAACTCGGCCAGCATCGTCACAGCAATGGATATCTCCCCGCCCAGGCCGATGCCGACGATAAAGCGGCCCGCAGCCAGCACCGCATAGTTCGGCGCCAGCGCGCAGATGATGGCGCCCAGCGTGAACAGCAGCAGGTTTGCACTCAGCATGGTGCGCCGGCCATAGCGATCCGCGATATAGCCCGATCCGATGCGTCCGAGCGCGGCGGCACTGAAGGTCAGTGTGTTCAGAAAGCCGATCTGCGCCACTGAGATACCCCATTGCTCCCGCAGCATGGGGCCAACCAGGCCGACCGCATTCTGCTCGAAGACGTCGAACATCACACCCAGCATGATCATGAAGATGATCTTCTTGTGCGAAGCCGTCACGCCGATGCCATCCATTGCCCGGTCGAGCTCGTGCTGCTGTGGGGAACTCGACGATTGAACTACCACTTCTGCGCCCATCTTTGTCTCCTCCTCGTTTGAGGTCGTCACGGTATATCCGCAAACTTCTCGCCGCCTGGATCGGCTGGCGTTTGTAGAGCAGCAATGAAGATTCGTTCCGATACGCCCCTATTCGAGCGCCGGTGCCGCGTACGGCGCCCGGCGCGCGCGCAGAGCCTGCTCGGCCGCATAGGCCAGCCTTATCAGCACGGGTTCCGAAAACGGACGGCCGAAGAGCTCCAATCCAACCGGCACGCCCTGCGGCGCATTGCGGTCCGCGGCGGAAAACCCCGCTGGAATCACGATCGCCGGAAAGCCGGTGGCAGATGCGAGTACGCCGTTGCGATCGGCTTGGGCCTCGCCGATTGGCGCCACCAGGCGGCGCTGATGCGGAAAGGCCAGCACGTCGATCCGCTGCGCTTCCATCAGATTCAGTAGCCGCTGGCGCAATGCCTGCTGACGTTGCAAGCGCTCGCGGTATTCCGCGTCCTTGCCCGCGAGCGCCACTGCCGTGGTCAGCGTTCCCGCGACGCTTGCGTGCACTTGCCCCGATGCGATGATGTCTTTCAGCGACCGCACCCCCACGCCCGGTGCGAGCCGGGCCAGGTAGGCATCGAGATCGTGCTCCATCTCGTAGTGATGCACGAGCGTGGACGCCAGGAGTTCATCAGGGCTGATGGCGTCATCCACCGCGACCAGTTCCGCGCCCTGTGTTTCGATGACGGCCAGTGCTTGCTGCATGACGGCGTTGACGGGCCGATGCTCGGGCCCATCGCCGAAGAAATGGCGCAGTACGCCGATGCGCGCGCCCTTGAGCCCGTCGGGATCGAGAAAGGCCGTATAACTCGCGGGGATGTGGGAGGCGCCCTGGCTCGAGACAGGATCGGCCGGGTCGTGCCCGGCTATTGCGTCGAGTAGTACAGCGGTATCCGCAACGGTCCGTGTGATCGGCCCGATGGTGTCCTGCGTCAGACCGCAGGGAACGAGCCCCGTTCGGCTGACAAGGCCCATGGTWGGGCGCAGGCCGACGAGATTGTTAGCCGAGGCCGGCGACCTGATCGAGTTGACCCCATCGGTTCCGATCCCGAGCAGGCCGAAGTTGGCTGCGATGCCGGCGCCGGTGCCCCCGCTTGAGCCGCCGGGCGTTCGCGTCAGGTCGTATGGGTTCAAGGTCTGGCCAAGCTCCGTACTGACGGTCTCCCCCCCGGAGGCAAGCTCGTGCAGGTTGGTCTTTGCCAGGACGATGGCGCCTGCCCGGCGCAGCCGCTGGACAATAAACGCATCCTGCGCGGCCATATTGCCCCTAAGGCAAGGCGAGCCTGCGGTGGTTTCGATGCCACCGCATTCGATATTGTCCTTGATCAGCACCGGGATGCCGTGGAGAGGAGCCAGGGCCTGCGCCGGCTTCCCGGCGGCCCGGGCGTCCATGCGTTCCGCCTCTGCCAGCGCCTCCGGGTTGAGCCGGAGGATGCTGTTGATGCGGGGGCCGCTTTGATCGTAGGCTGAGATCCGGTCCAGGTAGCCGCGCACCAGTTGCCGTGCCGTCAGCCGGCCGTCACGCATCGCGGCATGCACGGTGGCAACGGTGGCCTCCAACAGGTTGAACGGCGCTTGCGTATCTGGTCCGTCCGTTTTCGATTCGAATGCACTGTTCATGAGAGTCTTCCATGCGCCCGCTACGGGCGCCCGAGTCGTTGGGGGTGCGGGGAAGCGGTGCGGCGCCGGCGCACCGCTTCCCGTTGTTATCGGTTGACCAGCTTGGCAGGCAAGGTCCAGATGGCAAAGGCGCCAATGATCAGCATTGCCGCGATCATGTAATAGGCGCTGGTGCCACTCTGCGTCACGTCCCTGAGATAGCCGATCATGTAGCCGCTGGTGAAGCCCGCGAGATTGCCGATCGAGTTGCTCATGGCGATTGCCGTGGCCGCCGCGGCACCGCTCAGGAAAGCAGTCGGCAGCGACCAGAACAGCGGCGTGCAGGTCAGGATGCCGGCCGCGGCAATTGACAGGAACACCAGCGACAGCGCGGTACTGTGCATGACCCAGGGCAGCGCCAGGAAGCCGATCGCTCCCATCATGCAGGGCACGATCAGGTGCCAGCGCCGTTCGCGATGCTTGTCGGCGCTCTTTGCGAAGAAGTACATCGTGACAATCGCCGCCACATAGGGGATCGCGCTCAGCAAGCCGATATGGATGGGGTCGGTGACGCCTGTGGACTTGATGAAGGTCGGCAGCCACAGGGTAATGCCGTACTGGCCGGTGACATAGCAGAAACAAATCAGGCTGATGAGCCAGACGCGTGGGTCGGTGAAGACGTTGCCGACGCGCGCCTGCGGGTCCGCCGACCTGACGTCCTCCGCCTTGGCCAACTCCAGCACGCGCTTCTCCTCGCTGGAGAGCCATTTGGCCTTGGCAATCGAGTTGTCCAGATAGTAGAAGCAGAAGAGGCCTAGCAGGACTGCGGGAACGGCCTCGATGAAGAACATCCATTGCCATCCGGCCCAGCCTGCGATGCCGCCCATGCTGCCCATCAGGAAGCCGGACAACGGGTTACCAATGATGCCGGACAGTGGCGAGCCCATGCAGTAGATCGCCATGATCTTGGCGCGCCGGTGTGCCGGATACCAGCAGGACAAGTAGTACACGATGCCTGGCGTAAAGCCGGCTTCGGCCAGGCCGAGCAGAAAGCGCAGCGTGTAGAAGGCGGTTGGCGTCTCCACGAACACGAAACACGCGGAGAGCACACCCCATGTGACCATGATGCGCCCGATCCACACCTTGGCGCCGAACCGGTGCAAGGCCAGGTTGCTTGGCACTTCGAACAGGAAGTAGCCAATGAAGAAGATGCCGGCGCCCAGGCCGTAAACAGTTTCGCTGAAGCCCAACTGCTGCGACATCTGAAGCTTGGCGAAACCAACGTTGACACGATCGAGATAAGCGATCAGGAAGCACAGCATCAGGAACGGTATCAGCCGCCAGCTTACCTTGCGATAAACGGCGTCCTCGAAGGTCCTCACTTTTGTCCCGGCCTGCAGGGTAGTATCCACAGCGTCTCCTCAGCTTTTTTCAGGTATGTCTGTGCTGCTGCACCGATCCTCACGCGATCGGTACGGTGCGGGGAATTGGCGCCACCGCGTACCGGTGACGGACTGGCTCCCGCCGCGATGCCCTCCCCGGCATCGCAAGGCTGGAGGCCAGTCCAGGCGCTGGCCGCCGCGGCGCAGCCGCGCGGAATTCCTCGCTTCGGAACTACAGTTGCGTCGGACGGCGTCAGGCCGCGGCTTTGAGCGGCAAGGGCGTGGCATGGGCGGCCAGGTAGTCCATCGCCGCGGATGTCCCGCTTGCCGCGACCGGCACGCCCGAGATCTTCAAGCCCATTTCGCAGCCGGCGAGCGTCGCCATCAGCGTCAGGTCGTTGCAGTCGCCGAGATGGCCGATGCGGAACATGCGGCCTTTCATCTTGCCGAGCGCCGCGCCCAGCGACATATTGAAGCGGTCATAGATGTTCCTGCGCACAACGTCCGCATCGATCCCCTCGGGCATCATCACGCCGGTGAGAACCGGGCTGTACGCGGAAGGGTCGGCGCACTGGATCTCCAGCCCCCAGGCGCGCACTGCCCGGCGGCATGCCTCCGCCAGCCGCTGGTGGCGCGCGAACACATTGTCCAGCCCCTCGCCGAGGATCATGTCGAGCGCTTCGGACAGGCCATAGAGCAGATTTGTGCTGGGGGTATAGGGCCAGTAGCCGGTGCGGTTCATCTCGATGATCTCGTCCCAGCTCCAGAAGCTGCGCGGCAGTCCTGCCGTCCTGGCGGCTTCGATGGCCTTGGGAGACACCGCGTTGAAACTGATGCCCGGCGGCAGCATGAGCCCTTTCTGCGAGCCGGAAACGGTCACATCCACGCCCCATTCGTCGTGCCGGTAATCAGCAGACGCCAGGCCGGAGATCGTGTCGACCAGCAGGAGCGCGGGGTGCCGCGCGGCGTCGATCGCCTTGCGCACGGCCGCGATGTCCGAGGTAACGCCGGTCGAAGTTTCGTTATGCACCACGCACACCGCCTTGATGGCATGCTGGGAGTCCGTGCGCAAGCGTGCCTCGATCATGTCGGCCTGCACGCCGCGGCGCCAGCCTTCGATGCCGGGCAAGCCGAGAAACTCTGGCCGGATGCCAAGATTCTCGGCCATCTTCTTCCAGAGCGTGGCGAAGTGACCCGTCTCGAACATCAGAACCGTGTCGCCGGGACTCAGCGTGTTGGTCAGCGCGGCTTCCCATGCGCCTGTCCCGGAAGCGGGATAGATCACGACCGGGTGCTCAGTCTTGAATATCTGCCGGATCCCGGCCAGCACCTTGAGGCCAAGCACCCCGAATTCGGGGCCGCGATGGTCGATGGTCGGATAGCTGATGGCTCGCAGGATGCGATCGGGAACGGGGCTCGGCCCGGGGATTTGAAGGAAGTGGCGGCCGGCGGGGTGGAAGTTGAGTTTCTGCATGGTCTCCTCCAGTTGAGTTTTGAATACAAAATACTCTAGCAGAAGAGCTACATGGAGACGGGGCGGATGTTGCTAAAATTTCGCAGTGTTTACCCCATAGGAGAGGGATTCTGCGGCTTTTTGGAGCAATGTTAAGTGTCTGCTAAAATGTATGCAGCAACGTTTTCTGGAATTTGAATGCAAAATTCTATTTTGACCGACACGGATTCTTCCGTATCCGTGCTACCCAAGGTTGAGCGACGGCGCTTGCATGACACGGTGGTGGATCATCTGCGGACGTTCATCGTCGAGGGGGTCTTGAAGGCGGGTACGAAACTCAACGAACGTGAGTTGTGCGAGACGCTGGGCATCTCCCGCACGCCCCTGCGCGAGGCCATGAAGGTGCTGGCGGCGGAGGGGCTGATCGAAAGCACGCCCAACCGGGGCGCGACGGTATCGCGCCTGTCGCCGACGGAGATTCAGGACACGTTCGAATTGATGAGCGGTCTGGAAGCGCTATCCGGGGAACTGGCCTGCGAGCGCATCACGGCCATCGAGTTGGCGGAGATCAAGGCATTACACTACGCGATGCTGGCATGCCGGGCCAAGGACGATTTGTCCGGTTACTACAGCTTCAACCATCAGATTCATGACCGTATCAACGAAGCGGCCCGGAATGTCGCGCTGCGTCAGACCTATCTATCGGTGAATCGGAGGTTGCAGGCGCTGCGCTACCGGTCGAACTATCAGAAGCCGAAATGGGACAGCGCCATCCATGACCACGAGGAAATGCTGACGGCGCTCGAGGCACGCGATGGCAAGCGGCTTGCCGCGATCCTGCGCCAGCATCTGCTGGACAAGCGCGACGCCGTGCTACTCATCCAGTTGAGCGAGGCCGGCGACACGTCAGGCACATAGCGCAGCGGGCCGAAGCGCCCACATCCCACTGCGGCTTGACCAGGGCGAGGCTGTTCAGTCTGGCCAGAGCCAGCCCCCTTGGATGAGCGCTCATGGGCTTACCGGACCTTCCGCAGGCAGAGCCTGGATGCCCGCTCAGGCTGAAGCCGCCATTCGCTCCCTCCCCCGCTGGGCGGCAACCCGACGGCAAGTCGGTCAGCGAGAACGAAAGTAAGTGACCGCCTGGAAGAAGCAGAAAGACGGGACCTGGAAGGCCATCCACGACATGTGGAACTCGGATGCAAGGCGGGGATGCGGCGTCATCTCCCAGCTTGCCGGCTCAGTTACGCACACGCACGTGCGGCACGACTGGCTGCGTTTGAGGACGGCGCGCTGCGACCGGCGTTGGCCGAAGACAGTCGTGCTATCCGCTGCCTGTCAACAGCCTCCCCTCGGCCTGATCAGCCATCCAATGCGCTGGCACGCCGCCGCCCGCCGGTCATTTGCCTCGTCTGCGGCGGCACCGCTCGACCTAGGCGTCGCCATTAGTCTCGAAAAACCAGCTTCATTTACCCAGTCCTCGATCTCCGAGGGTGCGCCAGATCGAACGATCGGTGGCCTCCGCCGCCGCCGTCTTGTCATGGTGCATCTCCATCACCGAAGCCCTCGCGCCTGGCCGTCCAGCGCCTGATATCGTCGTCCATCAACATGCGCAATGCAGTTCCTTTCAAGGGTCCCCCCCAAGCACATTTTCACTGGGTCATTACACCGTTCATCACAGATTCGAGGCTATGCTTTTCACATTCCAAGGAGGAGCGTATGCGCAGCAATAAGCACCCAGAAGCCAAGAACGCGGCGGCGCAAAGCTTGATCCAACGGTTGCTTTCCGGGTTTTGTTTCGCTGTGCTTATGTTTCCCGGTGTGGCGCCAGGAATGGAATTCAGGATCTACTACCAACCACAGATTAAGATGAAAATGGTTATCGGGGAGGGGAGGATTCAGGAAGGCGATGCAAAGAAATTCCTGGCGTCCGCAAAAATGGCTGACCGTGATGAAGAAGGACTCGTTACCCTTGTTTTAAACAGTCCGGGAGGAAATGTTGAGGCCGCTTTCCGAGTCGTCGATGCCATGGATAGAGTACGCGTCTATACAACAGTTCCAAATAATGCCAGGTGCGCGTCCGCTTGCGCTTCGGTCTTGTTCGCTTCAGGGGAACGCCGAAGTGTTGTTGGTACGGGGCTGCTCGGTTTTCACAGTTGCTACAGGCGCGATGGGCGAACTTACACCGGGGACTCGCTTTGCAACGAAATAATCGCGGCA
Organism: Cupriavidus sp. 05N39; assembly: GCF_056397325.1. Taxonomy (NCBI): domain Bacteria; kingdom Pseudomonadati; phylum Pseudomonadota; class Betaproteobacteria; order Burkholderiales; family Burkholderiaceae; genus Cupriavidus; species Cupriavidus sp. 05N39. The sequence goes on along the minus strand of NZ_JBFTNE010000049.1, from coordinate 20,639 downwards.
AACGCAATGCAAAGGGGCGTCAGCCACGCAGGCATCAATCGTTTCGTTAAGCAATATGGTGCGCGAGACATGGCGTGGGTCGGGCACGACGTCGCTTGCAAGTCGCTGCAAGGGCTATGCAAGCCTGGGCAACTGGAAACTAAATACGAGACGAACGATGCGTTGATGCGTAGTTTTGATTGCAGCAAGCTCATATCTGTTCAAGCGCAGCTTATTTGCGGGGATGCGGAACTTACCCGCATCGATAAAACACTGGCAGAAATCTATGATCAAAAGATAAAAACATCGGTTAACAAGGCGCGGTTACGAGCGGATCAACGAGCATGGCTTCGCAATTCTCGCAACGCGTGTGGCGATAAAGTTTGTCTACTGCGAAGTTATCATCTCCGCATCGATGAACTAAAGCGGGTGCGGTCGTAATGACGTGTTGATTGACGTTGGCCACGCTCAATCGCCAAAGCGTGAGCGTCACCCGGCGCCGCAGCAAAACCGTATTCCTCGGGCGCGCGCGACACGAAGTGATTCTGACTGCCCGCCGCGCCTTCGCACGACGGGAGTTCACACATGGAGGTCCGCTATCTGCGCGTTGTCGTCGTCTTCCAATGTTATCTTGACGGTGGCGAATGTCGGTGCTCAACGCCTCAGGAGACACGAAATGACAAGCAAGAACACGATCTGTTTGTGGTACGAAGGCGGCGCCGTTGACGCCGCGAACTTCTATGCCGAAACATTCCCCGACAGCTCTGTCGGCGCCGTCCTCCGCGCACCAGGCGACTATCCCGACGGCAGGCAGGGCGATGTCCTGACGGTTGAGTTCACCGTCGTTGGCATTCCCTGCCTCGGGCTGAACGGCGGCCCGCATTTCAAGCACAACGAGGCCTTCTCTTTTCAGATCGCGACGGACGACCAGGCCGAAACCGACCGTTTGTGGAACGCGATCGTCGGCAATGGCGGCCAGGAAAGCGCATGCGGCTGGTGCAAGGACCGATGGGGATTGTCATGGCAGATCACCCCGCGCGCCCTCATCGCGGCGATATCCGACCCCGATCGCGCGGCGGCCAAGCGCGCATTCGACGCGATGATGACCATGAAAAAGATCGACATCGCCGCGATAGAGGCGGCACGGCTGGGCCGAAACCTATCCTCAAGTTGATGGATCGGGTCCCGGACGTTCTCTCCTGATCCGATCCGAGGGGATGGCTGACTGAACGGTTCGGGTTGGGAGTGGACGTTCGTCGTTGCCCCGCGAGCGTCCGCAAATCAATGCCATTTCCGCCGTTCGTCGCTGGCGAGGCGGATGGGCTTGCGCCGTTTGCCTCGCCGCTTGCAACCAATGCTTGATGCAGGGTTCTAGTGCTTATCGCTCTCCGGAAACCAGTAGATGCGTTTGCGCTTGCCCACGCCCGCGATCTTGATCTTCTGAGCACCCAGTGCCGAGGTAGCGTCGCCTCCTCCGGCACCGGTCTGGTTGCCACCACCGAGCAAAACCGGCACAACGGTAGCGGTCGCGCCGCTGCCAATCGATACCATGCCGAATACCGGCGAAGGCGGAAAGCCGCCGCCATCCAGGATGATCGAACGTTGCGGGTTTTGGCCTGATGCCGTAAGGAAGCTGAAGGAATAGCTCCGGGCGATGCCAAGATTGGGGTAGCACATGCCCGCCTGGGGCACTGCCGGCGTATTTGTGCCGATGATGGTATTTCCGGCGACGGTGAGCGGCGCATTCACTGCTTTCTCGCCGGGATTGGTGAGCGTAATGTAGAAGCCCGAACCAGTGCCGTCGTACTTGGCCGTGGTGCTGGTGTTGTTGACGAGAAGCGCCTCTGTGATGGGTGTCCAGGTGGCCGGCATGCCGAGTATGTTGGTGTCCTTCAACATGTAGAGGCGATTGACCACGTTGTAAGCGGTCCCCTGCGTGGTCGAGGCCGAGTACAGAGGATGCTCGCGGTCACCCGTACCGGCCGTAATGGCATCGAAGGTAGCAGTGGAAATGACGTCGGGTGCATAGAAGAACTTGCGCGCGTCATTTGTATTAGCTCCGCCGCCGAGTGCGGCGAGCTTGTTTAGCGTCCAGTTGGCAGGCGCATTGCCCGCGGTGGTTTCAAAGTCGGCTCTCCAGAGATTGCCGCCGACGTCGCCAACGTACAGGCGTTCGATATAACCGTCGCCATTGCGGTCAAGCCCCGTGACATCCGACGGGATGGCCCGGGTCAGGCCGGCAACCGCCAGGCATGTGCCGCTCATACCGCTACAGTTGGGCAGAGCGCTCCACACAACGGCGCCGCTGACGGCATCGAATGCCACGATGCCGCGCCCCATGCTATCGACTCCCGGCGACGGATCGCTGTCTTCGGCCGAGTCATAGCCCGCGCCCATCACCACCAACGGGTTGGCGTAGCCGCGCACGCGCATGACGCGCGGCTGGGACCAGGTCTGGCCGAGCTCAGGGATATCAGCATTGGAGCGTTTCCACAGGAAGCGTGGATTGACGGGATCCGTCACATCGATTGCATAGATCAGCCGCCCGCCGCGGCGTGCCGTCAGGTAGATGACCACGCGAGGATTCGCCGCGTCGCGCAAGTCCTGCATCACGGTGGTACTTCCGTCGAAGAAGTAATCCCGCGGCGCCGGAGTGGGAGTGATACCGCCAGGCGTGGTCGAGAGCTTCACCTCCGGAGAGTTGGTGTAGAGGCGGCTGAGCTTGCCAAGGAACTCCGGTGCGATGAAGCCCCATAGCTCGCCGCCCGGCCTCACACTGCCGATGCCCTGCGTCTGGTTGCCGTTGATCGCGTGGTACACGCCATCGTTGGTGCCATAGAACACCACGACTCCCTTGCTGCCGCCATAGTTGACGACAGCCGGCCGGGAATGCAGTACGTCTGCGTGGATCGAACTGCGCACGGTCACCGGCGTACCGGGACCTGGCTCCGCTTCGGTGCCGGCCAGGCTGCTGGTATCCGAAGCGGCGACGTCCTGGCCGCGTACCCAGGCGATAAGCTTGGGCAATTCGGCTGCGGTGATGGTGGCCGCGCCGCTGGTCCCCGAGTTGATGACGGCAAGGCCGCCGGTCGAACTCGTGTCCTTCAGCCATGTGTTGGAACTATCGAATGACGGCATCGCCGCGCTAGTTGGGCAACTACCCGCACCGTTGCAGGTTATCAGTTGCCGGCCGGTCTGGCTGGTCAGCAACTGTGCGCGCAGCATCTCGCCCGCACCACCCTTTTCCACAACCTCCCCGTCAGGGGAATCAAGGCCCCACCCGACACTCGACGGGCTGTTCTTCCAGTATCCCGTGGCCGGCCAACTACTGACCGCGCTGGCCCCATAGCCGGTCGCGCCGAAGGAAAGCGGCGGCTCCGTCGTCCAGAAACTGACAGCGTTCGGAGAGATAAAGCCCGTCGCCGCGTTGCTGATGGCAGCGTTGCCCTTGGCATCCTGCAGCACGATGTTGCCGCTGGCGTCATAGCCGATCTGATACTGCTTGAGATTGCCTTGCCACCGCGGTGCCGCGGTGGCATCCGGGCGGAACATACCCACATAGACCTGGTTGAGGAACTGACCCTGGGCATTGACGGAGGCCGGAAGGCTGACCGAGGCAAAGACGCTGTTGATGGCCTGCACCTCGTTGAAGATTTGCAGCAAGGCCGACGTCAGCCCATTGACGTCACCGAGCTGTACCACATAGGTCTTGCCGCCGCCATTGGTCGCCATGCTGCTCGCGAACTGGACATAGTCAGGATTTTTGCTATCGGTCACCGCGATCGTGTAGGTCACGATGTTCTGACGGTTGGCCATGTTGCCCTGGACGTCGGTCTGGTACATGAAGCGAGCCCATTCGTCGCCCCAGTTGCTCTGGTATTTGTTGTCGGGTGCGGGAATGACAATCTGCTGTTGCTGAGTTGCAGTCGCGCCTGCGGCGGCCAGGGCATTGATGACATTCTGGCCTGTGTCTTGCGGCTTGCCGTTGTTCACGGCGTTGGCGATATAGATGACAAAATTGCGCTGACAGGGGTTGTCGATCGGTGAGGTGTACTTGGTGCCGGACAAGCCAGTCTGGCCGGCATAGTAGGCCCACGATTCCTGCATACCGCCACCGACCTGCGAGTTGTTCGAGTTGTCGGCCTGACGGTCGATTGTTTTCACATAGCTAAGGAAGCTGTCGACCCCGCTGTTGTCCATCAGCGGCAACTTGTAGGGCGCCGCCGACGGGAACTTGAACCGGCCGCCGACGTTGTCCCCGGCGCCGAACATCATCACGCCGAGATTGAGGTTGCCCAGCAGTGTGGGGCTGGTCTTGATCGACGACACCGCGTTGTAGAGCGCGCACTGCTCGGCGCCAACGTCCTTGCCTGCGTTATTGCTGGAGACGACCCCCGATGTGGAGCAGGTGAAGCTGGCCGACGCATCCCAGGTCGATGCATTGTCGAACAGGATCAGCACATTGGGCTTGCCGGACTGGGGCTGCAAGCCAGTGTACAGATCGATGTCCTCCGCCATTGCCGGATGCAAGGCGGAAAGCGCGAGTAACGTGGCGATGGCAATGCGCGAGGCAGCGCGTTCAGCGAATTGACGCATTGTGAGTCCTGAGGTGCGGAGGTGAAGCAATCGGAAACTGAATCGTGACCGCAAACTTACGGGCATGCCGTGCCGACCGGCACGCGTACTGAGATACCCTGGTGCAAGGTGGTGTTGGTGGCTGTGGCGGCGCTATCGCTGACGCTGGCCTTTACGTCCCATTGCGTGGCGTTGCACAGTGAATTTCCGCCGCCGCCTCCGGATGCCGTCAATATCCCGGTGTCCTGGTTACCATTGCCAACGAAACAGGAGACGTCGTCGGTATTGGACGTATCCAGGTCCGTATTCCTTACCGGCTTGCTGGTCTGGCACACCGGCGCCGCGACCTGCGCCGTATAGTCAGCGCTACCGTCGCCGTTCACATCGACCGGGACGCTGGCCGCGGCTGCCGCCGGGTTGGCGGTGAAGTCCTTGCTAATGACTTGCTCGATGCCTTGCTGCGCGGCATTCTGCGCCTCCACTCCGTGCTGCTGATTAGCGGCGACCTTCACATTGACGACACTGGAGCCAACCAGCGATATCGTCATCAGCAGGAAGATCACCAGGAAAATTAGCGTAACGATCAGGGTGGCGCCGGACTGCCGGCGCTGTGCGATTAGCATGACTTACTCCCGGCGGCCCGCCACATTGGCCAGCCTTGCCACGCGGGCGTAGACATGACGTTTGTAGCCGTCGTTGAACGGGCCACTGACAGTGGCCCGTCCGAGATCATAGGTGCGGCTGTCTGTCCAGCCAAGCGAGGTCCGCTGCGTGCGGGCAAGGACGCTAATGCTGACAGACGTGACGTTCTGCCAGTTGGTGAGGGCAGTCGTCCAGTCGTATGCGGGTACCGAGGTGCAAATGGCGCTGTTGTTCACACCGGGGTCGCTGACATAGCAGTCTGCGGAGCCGTTGTTGTCGAGATCCACACCGTAGGACAAGTGCATATCCTGAATGCCTTGCGCCACCGAGTTGACCTGGAAGGCACCGCCGGACAACTCCGCCATCTTCAGCGTCGGCACGCCGTCGCCAGCGCCGGAACACACATCGCAAGCTGCAAGATAAAAAATGCGGACTACAGCCGGGCGCAACTCCGCGGTAACGGCCGGGTCGCATGCCTTGGTGCGCATGGTGAAGGCCGGAGCGCTGGCGCCAAACACGAACGATGTGGCGTCGGTGGAACAGTACGATACCTGCATATAGGACTGCCCGACGGTCGCCGCCGCCACCGGCGTCGTCGACACACGCCTTATCACAAGTATTTCCGATGCCGGAGCCAGGTTCGGCAGGCATGGCGCCACCGTACCAGGAGCGTAGCCCTGAAGGCCGAGAGGCATCGTCGCCGGTGAGTTGACGAAACCCAGTGCGCCCGGTGATGTAGCGCACAGGGCGGGGCTTGCCACGGTTGCGCCGCTGGCTACGCTGGCGGCACCGAAAAAGCCGGCAAGCTCGATTTCACGACCTACCGTGTCCACCACATAGCGCCCGTTTTCCACCTGCTCCGCACTATTGGAAAACTCAGAGCGCGACCGCGTGGTGGAAAAATACAAACTCCCCAGGGCAGTCAAGAGCAGTAGCCCAAGCGTCATCCCGACCATCAATTCGATCAGGGACATGCCGCCCTGCCGGTGGCGCTTCGCATTGCGCTGCCGATTCACGAGAGAACTCCAATGCGTACCTGAATGCTTACCGCGCGGCGATAGCTGTCATTGCCGAATTGTCCGTTGCCGCATGGCAGCGCCGGCGCGGTCGTCTTTGCGAGGCCCTGCCAGGCTACCGTGATGCGGTAGATCTGGTTTGTAGCATCGAGGGCTTCGATACAACCGAGCGCACCAATCATGGCGCCTACCGTCTTTCCGCCATTGTTCTCCGCGCTGCCAAGCAATGCTGCCCCCCAGGCTGCCAGGTCGGCATTCGTGATGGATTGCTGCGCGGCGGTACCGACGGTGCAAGCTGGAGCGGGAACGGTAGTGCTGCCCGCCGTGGTAATGGTGGCGCCACTGGCATAGCAGGCCGCGGCCTGACGGTTAGCGTTGAGCCGGGCGGCCATGTCCTGCAGCAATGTCAGCGCCTGCACACGCTGATAGGCTTCCATTTCCGATTGGCCGGAGCGGGCAATCAGACCTGCGGTGCCCAGCAGCGCCACCAGCAGGATCACGACCGATATCAGGACCTCAATGAGCGTGGCGCCACGCTGCGAGGACCGGCGCAAGCGATTGCGCGCATGGGGGGAGCGCGAGTTCACGTACATGCTCCGGATACCAGTGCAACGCGGCCGGTTCCGCTCACCTGTACGCAGATCGTCGAGCTCGCCTGAGGTGATACCGACGGCGCCACCTGGAACGTCAGGCTGCCGGCAGTAGGCCTGCCGTCGTTACCGACCGCCAGGGAGTTACCCGCGCTGGCAGTGATCGAAATACCGTCATATGGACCAAAACTGCGCACCTTTTCGGTCCCGGCGGTTACGGCCCACCCCCCGGCCCAAGCGCCGGAGGCGGCCATGGTGACACTGCTGTTGCGCTTGACGGCCTCGCTACGCGTCAATGTCAGCGCGGCGGAAAGATCCAGCGAGGCGTTGCGTGCGCGTTGTGTCGCGATCAGGCTTGAGAACGACGGGGCCGCAGCAAACGCGATGATGGAAAGCACTGTCAGCGTTACCAGCAATTCTATTAGCGTGAATCCGCGTTCCGCTGCGGCGCCGGATATATTCGATGCATGAGTATTTCGCATGGGCTACTTCCAGCAAGTCGAACCCGTACCGGAGACGCTCTTGTCCCCGGTACTCGACAGCGTCAACGTTCCACATGCCGCGTCGTTCGTGGCCTGGGTACCCTGCGGCGTCGCCGTCAGGACATATCCAAGTGGCGGACCTGCGACCGCAGTGACGGTAATCTGGTAATTGGGGGAAACTGTGCCGGGCGGACTCGCATAGCCGAGTGCGGCCAGGGTGGTGGCATAGACCCGGTTGTCCACCAGGAAGCGCTCCTGCATGCTGGCGACTTCCAGCAGGAACGACTCCGCCGCTGCGCGATTGGAGCGCACTACGAATTGGATATAGGAGGGATAGGCAATGGCCGCGAGGATGCCGATGATTGCCACGGCGATCATTAACTCGATGAGCGTAAAGCCGCCCCCGAGCCGAGCGTGTCGACCCCAGCCACCGCACCGCGTGGCTACCCCCAACTCCCGAAATAGCCAATGTTTTCGGCTATATCGCACCGCCGGGCTTCTGTGGCCCATGCTCGCGCTCCTTTTCTTTTTTTTCCCGGATGACCCAGTTCCGGAAACACTACGCGGCGAGTGTAGTCGCGAATCCACTCACGGTCAAAGGGCCCTCGCTTGATTGGTTCAGCGAGCGTTGCACAGGATCCACTCTGCAGGGCGCCGCTTGCCCTTGCGTACCCTAAATCACCTTGCATCTTTGGCGACTTTCGAGGGACGAAAAGCATCATGCGCCTAACGAAGCACAATTTATGAGTCACGGGATTTTTACTGCACCGGATCGATTGCGATATTGTTACCCGCCGCCACCTTAAGAAGGCTGTACGACATGGAGGTTTTCTCACTCCGGCTGAATGCCCGCATCCTTGATGATCTTCGACCAGCGATTGGCCTCGCTGTCAAAGAACTTCTTGTGCCCGGACGGGGATAGCCGCGCGTCGCTGATCACTGTGATGCCTAGCCCCTCCTCCCGCTTGATGAGGGCCGGATCCTTCAGCGCAGTGCGCAGAGCTGCGTTAATTTTGTTCAGCACCGCGGGCGGCGTTCCGTGTGGAGCATAGAGGCCGTGCCACACCGTGAAATTGAAACCCGGCAAGCCACTTTCGCTGAGTGTCGGGATGCTTGCCAAGGCAGGTACCGTGGAGCGCTGCAGACTACTTACGCCGTAAGCCTTGACTTTCTTTGCCTCGATCTGCGGCGTGCTGTTGGTCGCTTGCTCGCACATCAGGTCGACCTGTCCGCCCATCAGATCGGACATAGCCGGCGCGGTGCCCTTATATGGCACAAATGTCATGTTGCTCTTCAGGGCATTCTGCAGCATAAGGCCACACAAATGCGATGCCGATCCAACGCCGGCATTGGCGAGGTTGAGCTTGCCCCCACTGTCCGCAATGGTTTTGCGAAGCTCGGCAAGTGTGTTCGGGGCCAGACCAGGTTTGCCGATGAGCGTTGAGGGCGCTTCGTTGATCAGGCCCAGGAACTCCAGATCCCCCGTCTTGTAGCCCAGTTTCTTGTACAAGGACGGCGCGGTCGCCAGCCCGATGTGGTGCACCAGAAGGGTGTAACCGTCGGGGTTGGCGCGCGCCACGCGTGCGGTGCCTATGGTTCCGCCCGCGCCCGCTGTGTTCTCCACCAACACCGGTTGGCCCAATGACTTGCGCAAGGCTTCCGCGACATCGCGCGCAATCTTGTCGCTGGGACCACCGGCTACGAATGGTACGACTAGTGTGACGGGCTTCTCCGGATACTCCGCGAGCGCGGACGTAGGGGCGGCAATAGCGCCGCAGACTAGTATCAATACTGCACTGCGGGCAACCGCGCGCTGTTTTAGCATCTTTGTCTCCTCTTGTATGGCCGTATGGCCGTATGGCCGTATGGCCGTTGCAACTACGCGTTCAAGACGACAGTTCCTGCATGACGCTATAGAGGTCGGACTTGCCTTCGAAGCCGATACCAGGCAGATCGGGCATCGTGACGTAACCCTTGTCAACCTTGACCCCATCGGGGAAACCACCGAAAGGCTGGAACAGATCCGGGTAGCTCTCGTTGCCGCCCAGGCCAAGGCCGGCGGCAATATTCAGCGACATCTGGTGACCGCCATGCGGAATGCAACGGCTCGCCGACCAGCCGTGTTCCTTGAGCATGTCGAGGGTCCGCAGGTATTCGACCAAGCCGTAGCTCAGCGCGCAGTCGAACTGCAACCAGTCGCGGTCGGGGCGCATGCCGCCATAGCGAATCAGGTTGCGGGCATCCTGCATCGAGAACAGGTCCTCGCCGGTGGCCATCGGATTGGTGTAGTAATTGCGCAGCGTCGCCTGCAACTCGAAATCCAGAGGGTCGCCCGGTTCCTCGTACCAGAACAGGTCGTACTGTGACAGCGCCTTGGCATATTGAACCGCAGTGTCCAGGTCGAAGCGGCCGTTGGCATCCACCGCGAGCTTTTGACCATCCTGAAGCACGCTCAGGATCGAGTCGATTCGCCGCAGGTCCTCGTCAAGCGTCGCGCCGCCAATCTTCTTCTTGACCACGGTATAGCCGCGGTCGATGTAGCTGCGCATTTCGTCCTTGAGCTTGTTGTGGTCCTGGCCGGGGTAGTAGTAGCCGCCCGCGGCGTAGACGAACACCTTGCGATCGGGCGTACCGTTGCCATAGCGGTCGGCCAGCAATTGAAACAAGGGCTTGCCCTCGATCTTGGCTACCGCGTCCCAGACGGCCATGTCGATGGTGCCGATGGCGACCGAGCGTTCGCCGTGCCCGCCCGGCTTCTCATTGGTGAACATGGTGTCCCAGATCTTGTGCGGATCGAAGTTGTTGCCGCTTGCGTCAAGCAGGGATTCGGTTGCCGCCTCCAGCACGCGCGGGATGAAGCGCTCGCGCATCAGCTTCCCCTGGCCATAGCGGCCATTGGAGTTGAAGCCGTAGCCCACCACCGGCTTGCCGTCGCGGATGACGTCAGTGATGAYGGCGACCAGACTGAGGGTCATCTTGCTGAAGTCGATGTAAGCGTTACGAATCGGCGAGTTGATCGGCAACGTTTTTTCGCGAATATCGACGATTTTCATGATGTGTCTCCTAAGGCACCCGGTTCGGCGGATGCATAAGCTATGTGAGCCACTAGCATAGGTGCGGGAAGGTGTCTTAAAATTCACCACAAGTCATTTGATTATTCACTTTGAGTGAAGACCAATCTCGCTTCCGAACTGGAGTTCTTCGTGCTTATCGCCCGCCATGGCAATCTTTCGGCTGCCGCGCGGGCGCTTGACCTGACGCCGCCGGCGGCCACCAAGCGGCTTGCCCAGATGGAAGACCGGCTGGGTGTACGGCTAGTCAACCGCACAACCCGCAGCATCAGCCTGACAAATGAAGGCGAGACCTACCTCCTCCATGCGACGCGGATACTTGCCCAGGTCCGAGAGATGGAAAATGAAGTGTCGAGCAGCAGTGCCGTGCCGCGCGGGATACTTCGCGTGAATGCAACCCTTGGTTTCGGCCGCACGACCATTGCACCGCTCGTCTCCGAGTTCGCCAGGCGTTATCCCCTTGTCACAGTGCAACTGGACGTCACCGACAGGCCAATCGACCTCGTCGAGAGTAGCTTCGATCTGGCCATTCGTTTCGGCTCGCTGCCTGACAAACGGCTCAACGCGCGACGCATCATGTCGAACCGACGGTTTCTGTGCGCCTCACCGGTCTATCTCGAGAGATATGGCACCCCGGCTAGCCTTGCCGATCTCGCCGACCATCGCTGCATCATCCATCGGCAGAACGATGATGCATACGGTATCTGGCGGTTTACGCACCATGAGCAAACCGAGATCGTCAAAGTTGATGGGGTGCTGTCGAGCAACGATGGCGATATCGTCCTCGGCTGGGCACTTGATGGCCACGGCATCCTTATCCGTTCGGAGTGGGATCTGGCGAAGTATCTCGAGAGTGGCAGGCTGAGGGTTGTGCTGCCGGACTTTGTCCTCCCGTCGGCGGACCTGTTTGTCTACTACTCGAATCGGCGCAATCAAACGGCGCGTGCCAGAGCGTTCATTGATTTTTTGGTCGATCAATTCCACGAGTCAAAAACTCCAGCTGCGGCATAGCCCAGATGTTTTCTGACTTCGGCGCCAGGATCCCGCAGCGTTTTGCGTAGCATGGGAAATGCACAGCGAATGCCTGCGGCCGGACTACGGCCAGCTCGCACCGGCACTCTAGCGGGAGGCGCCCGCCTTCCGTCAGAGTGCCGAGCTGATCATCGTTCGTGCCTGGCGATGAAGGCCTCAACAGTGTCGTGCAGTAGTTCGGGCTTCTCCAGGAAGATGAAATGACCACCGTCCAGGATGGCAAACTCGGCTCCCGGAATCCGCTCTGCAAGCTCCGCGGAGAAGTACGGCGGGGCGCAGAAGTCGCGCTCGCCCACCAGCACCAGCGTCGGCGTCGCGATCGACGGAAGATCATCGAAGGCGTCGTGCCCCACGATCATGTCGATCCGGGCAAAGCTGATCTCCCGCTCGAATGTGCCGGCCGCTGTAGCGTTCACCCACGCCTGCACCTGCTCCGGGTGCTCGCGCATGAATTTCGGATCGAAGAGGAATAGTGCGTTGGCCTCGGTGGACGCGCGCAGGCCGGAATCGGTCAACATGCGTCGCCGCATGTCGAACTGGCGACGGTAGAACGCGTCCGCGCGTGCAATCGAAGAGACAATTGTCGCGCTGCGTAATAGTTCGCGGTGATGGATCGACAGCAATTGCGCGATGGCGCCGCCGGTCGAGGAGCCGAGCGCGTGGACCGGCCCGCACCCGACCGCCTCGATGACCCGCGCCATGTCCAGCGCGTGTTGTGTCATCGTCATGGCGCGTGCGGTGTGCTCGGACGCGCCGGTGCCGCGGTGATCGGGTACGATCACTTGGTGGTGCTCGGCGAACAGATCGATCTGTGGGCCCCAAGATGCGCCCACTCCCGCAAGCCCCGCCAGAAGAAGCACGGGCGAACCTTGGCCCTTGACCGCGTAGTGGATCGAAACACCGTCGGACGTTACGTTTGGCACTTTGCTTCTCCGGTTCAGAGGGACGCGAACGAGAAGTCGAACGCGTCGAAGATCGCGCCGTTGAGATTAATGTTGGCGCCGCCATGCGTACCGGACGGTAGATCGACAAGACGGTTCCACTGCCGGAGAGCCGGCGCGCAATGGACATCGACTCACAAATCCCCGTTTTCCGGGAAATCGCCAAGCGAGAGTTCAACAGGCTTGCCGTGAGGCGTGCGACGCGCCGCGTAGTGCCACGCTTTGCGATAGCGCGCCTGCGTCTCCAGGCTCGCGACGCCTTTGCTTGCCACCAGGCGCTCGAGCGTGGCGAGCCAGTGCAGGTAGTAGGTCTCGCCCGTATCCGGATCGCCGGCAAGCTGTGCGCGCCTGATCTCTTCTGCCAGCGCTGCAGCCCATTCACGCCAGGTGTAGAGGCCCCGCTGGTGCAAGACCAATGCCAGAGAAAAAACCTGCGCCTCCCACGGTTCGCGGAACACCGGGCCTTCGTTGTCACGGGGAACGCCCGGTAGGGCCTCGGCGGCATCACGCACTGCGACTGGATCGACCTTCATTTCATGCTGGTTCGAGGTAGGGCTCGAATGCCTCGATCGAGACGGTGAGCGTGGCGTCGGTCTCCGCTCCCCAGAGCTCGCGGCCTTCGAAGACGACGGTGTAGAGCCACTGCGGGTCTTCTCCCGCACCGGCCACGACGGAGTCCGGAAAAACGTGGCAACCCCGGATTGCCTCGATCGTTCCTTCACGGCCGCGCGCGTACCGCGGCAAGCGCGTGTGCGTGGGCGGGTTGATGTTCTTCGTGCGCACTCGCTCGCCCGGTTTGAACCTGGCCGGCCGCTTGGGCGGGCGACAGAAGGTGCCTCGGGTGARTGCGTGCCCGATGTCGTTCGTCGTCATGACCCGTTCGAGGGGCTTGCCCGGATGCATGGCATGCCCTGCGGCGATTTCATCGGCGCCGATCAGTCCTCGCTCGACCGCATTGCGCTCGATTCCCAATGCCCATCTTTCGTAGTAGGACACAGACAGGTAGACCGCGGCAGGCAGCCGCTCCTGCGCGTCGCGAGACATGTCGATGTTCCAGGCGCGCGTGAAACGCATGGCCCGCTGCATGGCCAGCACCCGCTCCTCCCACTGTGCGTGGAACGGAGGTTCGTCAGCCTCGGGATGCACTTTGCCGAAGCCGTGCATGCCGCCCATGTCGTGAACGCCGTTCATGGCGATATCTCCTCGGGGCGCAGGGGCAGGCCGGTGCCTATCATGCAGTCACGAGTGATGAGCCGCATCAGGCGTTCCTCGGGCCAGCCTTCGGTGCCGGCGGGGCGCGGTGGTACCACGAGGAAGCGGGTCTCCGCGGTCGAGTCCCAGACACGGATCTGCGTGGCTTCCGGCAGTATGACACCGAAGTCGGCCAGCACGCCGCGCGGATCTGACACAGCACGCGAGCGATAGGCGGCCGACTTGTACCAGACCGGAGGCAGCCCGAGCACGTCCCATGGGTAGCACGAGCACAGCGTGCAGACGACCATGTTGTGATGCCCGGGCGTGTTCTCCACCGCGATCAGATGGTCGCCCACTTGGCTGACGACGCCGAGCGCGGTGATCGCTCTTGTCGCATCCGCCAGCAGCACGGCCTTGAACTCTGGATCGAGCCAGGCCCGGGCGACCCCTCGAGCTCCGATGTGAGGGCCAATCTTGGTCTGGTATCGCTCGACAATAAGGTCGAGGACAGCAGGGTCGACGTAGCCCTTCTCGGTCAGAATCGTCTCGAGCGCGCGCACCCGCAGTTGGATCGGCGACAGCTCGGAGTGGTCATGCGCGTCGGCGCTCATGGATGTACCCGCATCAGGCTAACTGATTTTTGTAGTGTAGACCCGCTGGTTCGGGATCGTGAACCTTGAACTTCCATCTCCGGCTACAGGAAGCTGGAAATATCACGAGCGCGCGCAAGCGTGCGGCGGATGGGGTGGCCGACCTGCAAACGAAAAGACTTAAATCGCCCGAAAAATTTCTTGGTTCTCCCCACCTCCGTCCTCGGCCATAGTGGGAGGCCCGCGTCTTCGCTGCGGATACGCCACAAAACAACCCAAAAGAACCGGAACGAAAGAACAAACACCATGCGCGCTCCCAATTGGATTTTTACCTCAATCGCAGCAGGCTTCATAAGCCTGGGCATGACGGCCTGCAGTTCGCCTGGCAAGAGCGCTACCGCGAACAGCGCGACGGCGAGCGTATCGGCCCCCTCCGATGACCAGATCGTTGCGGCATGGACCTACTTGTACGGGCGCTATCTGGTGCTGCAGCAGGAGAACTACGATATCAACGTCGAGAAGGTTGGCTACAACAAGATCAAGTACAACCCCCTCGGCTCCGCCGAATTTGTGAATCCAAACATGGATGTAGCCTATCTGGAGGCCTGGCTCGCCGCGGACAAGGATCATGCCGTCATCCTGAACGTGCCACAGGTCAAGGGGCGCTATTACACGGCCCAATTACTCGACGGATGGGGCGAAGTCATTGCCAATATCAACGAGCGGACGTATCCGAATCACCCGTATGGCAAGTTCGCACTGGTGATCAAGGGGACCAATCCCCCGGTGCCGGCAGGGGCGGTCAGGATCGAATTGCCGTCGGCCAAGGCAAAGATGCTGGCGCGCGTGGAGCTCAAGGGTACGCCTGCGACCGCCAGGCGGCTGCAGAATCAGTTCACGCTGGACGTTCCCGCTGGCATCAGTATCGATCCGCCGCACCCGGTGCCGGCCTTTACACCGGCCGCCCCGATTGGCGCGGCGATCTTCGACAACGTAGCTGAAGTACTGGCCACCTATCCCGATGTCATGCCGAAGGCGCCCGAGTACCAGGCCCTGGCCCTCAATGTGGCCAGCTATATGACGGGAAATGACACCGCGCGCAAACGGGTGGACGAAGTCGTCAAGACTAGGGCGATCCCGGCATTCCTGGCGGGCGCCAAGGGATTCGGCACCCAGAAAGGCGGATGGTCGGTGACGTACGTGGCCGGGACGTTCGGCAATGACATCATGGCGCGCGACATCATCAACTATGGTGGACTGTGGGCCAATGCAATCAGCGAGGCCATCTATTTTATCGGTCAGACCGACAGCGACAAGCAACCGCTCGACGGCAGCAAGACCTACGAAATCCGGTTCCCGAAAGGCGAAAAGCCGGATACGCACGTCAATGGCTTCTGGTCCGTGACGCTGTACAGCGTGCCGGATTATCGCGTAGCGCCCAATCCGATCAATCGCTATAACCTGAACAACGTGTCTCATCTGAAAGCCAATGCGGATGGAAGTACCAGCATCTGGCTGGCACCGGCGCGGCCCGCCAACGTGCCGCAAAGCAACTGGCTGCCCACGCCGCAGGGCAAGGGCTTCTCGCTGAACTTCCGCACCTATGTCCCAAAGGAGGACGTTCAGCGAGGCGAGTGGTTCCCTGCCCCAATCCGGCTGGTGCGATAACTGTCGACGGTTGCGGGAGGGGCGTGCGTGCTGCTGGCCTGCACGGGCTCGGCACCGCGCTGTCCTCCGGCCTGGCAACCTGATTCCCTTGAGGTCACATCAAATGAATAGCCTGTTGCGCACAAAATTGTCCTCTTCACTCCTCTCGATGGTGCTGGCGTTGGTGGCCGCGGACGCGGTCCACGCCGAGGCGCAGCCGACGCAAGGCGCTTCGGCCGAGGTGGCCGGGCCGGTACCGGGCACGAAGATGACCGATGCCTATCTGCAGATGGCCGCCAGGAATATTTATTTCTGGGCGTGGCCGATGACCAATATCTACAACCGCCGCCTGGCATTCAAGGACCTCCCCGAACCCGGGTTGATGGGCGGTACCGTGCCGATCGCGCCATCCAACCGCTTGTCGATGCTGACGGACTACATCGCGCCCGACGAGCGCCTGGTGGCCTGCCCCAACCAGGACGTGGTCTATGGCTTCAGCGTGCTGGCACTCGACCAGAGCCCCGTTGTCGTGCAGGTGCCGGACTTCGGCAAGCGGTTCTGGGTCTACCAGGTAGTGGACCTGCGCACCGACAGCTTCGCCGAGTTCGGCAAGATGTACGGTACCAAGCCGGGCTTCTACCTGCTGGTCGGGCCCGACTGGAAAGGCACGGTGCCGAAGGGGATTACCAAGGTGTTCCGCGCCAGGAGCAATACCGGGGTGTTTATCCCACGCGTGTTTCAGGACGATGCCGCCGCCGACAAGCAGGCGGTGCAGGCCTCCCTTGCCGGCGTGAATCTCTATCCGCTTGCCGAGTACACCGGCAAGATGCAGGTCCGGGACTGGGCGACGCTGCCGAAATTCCCCAGCCAGAGCACGGGCGACGCGGAAACCAAATGGGTGGTGCCGGAAAAGTTCTGGGACACGCTGCCGGTGGTGTTGAAGGACGCGCGGCCGCTCCCGGGCGAACAAGCCCGATACGCCGAAGCCCTCGCGCTCGCGGAAGCCGCGGCCAAGGATCCCCATATCAAGGACGTGCTGATCAAGGCATCCGCACAGGCGGACAGCGAGATCGTGGACCCGCTCTTCCAGTTCCGCAACTACGGCCTGCAATTGCCCGATCACTGGAGCACCATCAGCAATGGCGCGAGCTTCGGCACCGACTATTTCAGCCGCACCGCGGCGGCCAAGTCCAATATCTTCGTCAATAAGCAGAACGAGACCAAGTACTTCTATCAGGATCTCGATGCCGCCGGTGGTCGCCTGAACGGTGCCAACAAGTACACCGTTACCTTCGCCAAAGGCGCCGAGCCGCCGGTAAAGGGCTTCTGGTCGCTCACCCTCTACAATCAGCATCATTTCTTCTCCGAAAATGCACTGAAGCGCTACTCGATCGGTACGAAGAACAAGAACCTGAAGTACAACGCCGACGGCTCTCTGACGCTCTATGTCCAGGCTGATTCGCCAGGCGCCGACAAGGAGAGCAACTGGTTGCCAGCACCGAAAAGCGAGGATTTTTCGTTGTATGTGCGAGCCTATTGGCCGGAGGCGGCCGCGCTGACCGGCAAATGGACGCCACCGCCGGCTGTGAAGTCGAATTAAGGGGACCCTCCCGCCAGCGTACAGAGCCGGGTTTGGCTATCGATGCAAGCCCGGACGTTACCTGAGCTACATATGCAATGAATGCAATGAATGCAATGAATGGTCCGGCGGCGGTGAGAGGGATGCTCACCGCCTCCCCCCGATCCACCGCACAATCTCCGCGAACACCGGCATATCCGGCGGCACCGACAAGTCCAGCGCCAGGCAGCGCCGGTAGTAAGGACTCAGGTCCAGCCCCACCCCAAGCCCCAGTACCTCCACATCCCGCAGCGTCTCATGCCGCGCCACCACTTCCTTCAGGTGGTTGTCCAGGTAAAAGGCATCGTTGGCCTGCCCCGTTGCCGTGTCCATCGGGCTGCCGTCGGATATCACGATCAGTATCCGCCGGGACTCCGCCCGGGCGAGCAGCCGCGCGCAGGCCCAGTCGACGGCCTCGCCGTCCACGCCTTCGCGGAACAGATCGGCCTTGAGCAGCGCGGCGATATCGGTGCGTGCGCGCCGCCAGTTTGTGGCGGCATCCTTGAACACCATATGGCAGGTTTCGTTCAGCCGGCCCGGATGCGCTGGCCGGCCTCGGGCCAGCCAGTCGAGCCGGGCGCGGCCGCCGTTCCACGCCCCGGTGGTGAAGCCCAGCACCTCGCTGGCGACGCCGGCCTGGTCGAGCGCGCGCGCGAGGATGTCGACCATCGTCGCGACCCGTTCGATGTGCGCTTTCATCGAGCCCGAGCAATCGATCAGGAAGCTCACCGCGCAGTCCGCCTGCAGCTTGTGCCGCTCCTGCCGGAACAGCCGGCGCTCGGCCGGCGAACTGACCAGTTGCGCGAGCCGGCGGCCGTCGATGCGGCCTTCCTCTTCGCCGAAGGACCAGCCGTCGCGCTGCGGCACGGCAAGCGATGCCGCCAGCGCGCGCGCCAGCCGCGCCACGTTGATGCCCTGTTCGGCGATGCGCCGGTCGAGGCGTTCGCGGTACTCGGCCAGCAGCGCCTTGCGGACCAGCGATCCCGGCGATATCTCGCGGTCATAACGCGTGGTGTAGGCGCGGTAGCCCTGCTCCGAACCATGCAGCACACGGCTGTTGCCGGTGGCCGCGACCGCCATTGCCTCGTACTCGTCGTCCTCGAAACCGAGCGCCAGCGAGAACGCCACGCGGGCGGCTTCCTCGTCCTCCTGATCGCCGGCATCGTCCTGTGCCCGGCCAGCGCGCTCCGCCTGCAGCATCTCGCCAACCAGCCTCGCCATCTCCAGCGCGTGCACGGCGAACGCGCCCTGCTCCGCGCGATGCCGGCGCAAGCCGGCAAGCGACACGCCCAGCACCGGCACGATAGCCGCGCGCGTGGCTTCGATCAGGTCCTCGGTGTCTTCCAGCACGGGCCAGCCGGACAGGCGCGACCACGCGATCTGCGCCACCGTGTACAGCAGGATGCCCAGATGGCTTTCGGCCAGGCCCGCGCGGTAGAAAGCGCGGGACCAGTCCTCGAAACGGTGGCGCAGGTTCTGCGCCAGGCCGGGCATGCCGGCGGGCAGCAGCGATTCGCAGCGCAACTGTTCCAGCAGCTCGAACACCAGCCGCTCGATGGGATCGGCGGGACATGAATGCCGGTGCAGATCGGCATCGGAGTGCGCGATGCGCAAGGCCGCGCCGTCCGCCGCGCCGCGCTGGGAGATGAAATCGTCCTCCGCCCGRGTGCGCAGATGCGGCGCATGCAGCGGCAGCGGCCGCAGGTGGCGGCACAGGCGGCCGTCGCGATAGTGCAGCGCGGCATCGCCGGTGAGGGCGCGCACGGCCGCCGCGCATAGCGCCTCGCGCTGCTGGCTGCGGCGGGCAGCCTGCCGGTCCGTGATCATCAGCGCGGCTCCGGCGCGCCGTCGGGCGCCGCCTCCAGCTCCCGGCCAAAGCAGCGCTGGAAGTACTCGGCCACGATGGGGCGCTCGGCGTCATCGCATTTGTTCAGGAAACTCAGCCGGAAGGCCAGCGCCGGGTCGCGGAAGATCTGGCAGTTCTCCGCCCAGCTGATCACCGTGCGCGGCGACATCAGCGTGGACAGGTCGCCGGTGGCAAAGCCCTTGCGCGTGAGTTCGGCCACGCTGACCATCGATTCGATCAGCGCGCGCCCGGCATCGCCGGCCAGTTCCGGCACGCGGGCGAGCACGATGCCGGCCTCCTCCGCGCGCGGCAGGTAGTTGAGCGTTGCCACCACGTTCCAGCGGTCCATCTGCGCGTGGTTCAGCATCTGGGTGCCGTGATACAGGCCGTTCAGGTTGCCCAGTCCCACGGTGTTGGTGGTGGCGAACAGGCGGAAGGCGGGATGGGGGTGGATCACGCGGTTCTGGTCCAGCAGTGTGAACTTGCCGTCGCGCTCCAGCATGCGCTGGATCACAAACATCACATCCGGGCGCCCCGCATCGTATTCGTCAAAGATCAGCGCCACCGGACGCTGCAGCGCCCAAGGCACGATACCTTCCTGGAATTCCGTGATCTGGCGGCCGTCGCGCACCACGATGGCGTCCTTGCCGACCAGGTCGAGCCGGCTGATATGGCCGTCGAGATTCACCCGCACGCACGGCCAGTTGAGCCGGGCCGCCACCTGTTCGATATGGGTCGACTTGCCGGTGCCGTGCATGCCCTGCACCATCACGCGGCGGTCGCGGGTGAATCCCGCCAGGATCGCCAGCGTCACTTCCGGGTTGAAGCGGTAGGCCTGGTCGATTTCCGGGACGTGATCGTCGCGCTCGCTGAAGGCCGGCACCATCAGGCCGGAATCGATGCCAAACAGGCTGCGCACCGAGACCATCCTGTCCGGCTTGCCCACTGCTAAATCCGTCGCGCTATCCATCAGTCCATCCGTCATCGGGTCTGTCGCGAAATCCGTCACATCTGTCTCCTCTGCGCCATGTCACGGCAGTGGCGCGCATGCGCACGCGCGGTGCTGCCTTTGAGTCATCATAGAGCAGTTTCAATTTTAGGTACAAATCATCCCGTTTATTGTAACTACCTATTGACCTTCGACGAACCGCACCCTACATTTCAGCCAACAAGAACTTTTCGGGACAAATAGTCCCGTTTTGATACATAGACTGGAGACACACCATGAGCGAACACCTCCCTGAAGTCCTCAACGCGAGCGCTGCGCCCGCCACCGCCGGCCCGCAGGCCATGACCCCCTCGGAAGCCTTCGTCGAGACCCTTGCCGCCAACGGCGTGACCGACATGTTCGGCATCATGGGGTCGGCCTTCATGGACGCCATGGACATCTTCGCCCCCGCCGGCATCCGCCTGATC